>CAKMOD010000077.1 GCA_927910885.1 uncultured Prevotella sp.
CTTAGCCTTCAAAAGGGCGTTAGTTAGAGTCTTAAAGAGCATCTTTAACAAGTCAATTAAGGCTTAATTGAAATGCAATTCATCATTATTAAAAACACTAACGAGAATTTATTTTGACAAAAACAAACAAAAAAAGGTAAAAAGAGAAAAAAACTCTTTTACCTTTTTTTATATATATGAAGTTTCTTAGAAACGATAGCCCAATGTGAGGAGTAACTGACTTTTGTTGTTCTTAACATCAGTGCTTGTTGCAACGTTAGACTCCTTAACTGTTGTAGCACCAGAAGGTATAGAGATATCTCTAATATTAGAGAATGGAGCAAAAGAACCATTCTGCGCGCTATACTGATAAGCCAAATCAATATTGAACTTCTTAACCTGATAACCAACACCTAATGTAAAGCGGTTGATTGCGCCCCAATTTGTGTAGTCTGTTGTTGAAGCATACGCTGTACCTAAAGAAGCAAGACCTGGATCCTTCTGTGCATCATTTACATACATTGCACTTACATAATTGTAACCCGCACGCAAAGCAACATTACTTACAGGCTTATACTCAACACCCAACTTCAAAGTGCTAACACCCTTCAGAACTTCCTTAGTGTGGTTATTCATTGTCTTGTCAGGGCTTGATGTCTCGTAGTACTGATTATAGTAATAATCATAGTATCCACCATCGTTGACTCTGCTATTAATATTAGCGTAGTTCTCATACTCGTAAGTTGCACCTAAAGCGAGGTAATTACCCACGGTGTGACCAAGAGAGAAACCAAACTTCCAAGGTGTCCACATCTTGAAATCGTATGAGTTACCGATGCCATTTTCGTGACTTGCAGTTCCTGACACATAAACAAGACGTGTAACGTTTGATGTTGTCAAGTCATACCATGTTGGAGACTTTACATATGCACCGATTCTGAAAGGCGACTCTGCTACTGGACGAACGATAACACCAGCTGTAATATCAAATCCAGAACCTGTTACCTTTCTCTCGTCACCAACGACTGCTCCACTATTATTACCGAAGTTTTCAGCATACTCACTATAGCTCTTGTAAGTAACATCCTTCATACCGAATGTTAAACCGAGATAAACCCTATCATTGATATTTCCACTGACAGCAAAGTCATAATTACCAATGTAACCAGAGTGAGCACGATCTAATGTATAAGCAGTAGCATTCTCATAATTATAAGTTCCTGTACTACCTGGAATCAAGGAATTCCAATAAAGGTAATCAATCTGGCTCCAAGTGTATGCTATATCCTTTGATGTTGAATTTACATAGCCGATATTCTGACCATCTTTATTCTTATCAACATAGAAGCCACCCTCATTTTGATTACCAAGTGCACCCTTAATATATGACTGCTTATTCTGTGAACTTCCACTCAAAGAGCCTGCAGCATTAAGAATATAATCAAAGTTCTTGCTCTTATGATAGTTGAAACCAAAGTTAAGGAAAGACTTCTGGCCAGTACGGGTAGTGTAAACACCGCCAATCTGATCAAAACTCAGATTAGTCTTCTTACCATTAGAGAACTCCTTACCATCTGATTGCATAAGAAGACCACCACTGATACTAACATTGTTGTGACGGAATAAACCGATACCAGCTGGGTTAGAACCAATTGTAGAGATATCAGCACCCAAGGCCTCCATAGCTCCACCCATACCAACGTAACGTGCGGTACCATTCAAGTCCTCTCCTGCTAACTTAGCATTCTCGTATGTCTCCTGAGCATTTGCTGACAAAGCTGCAAACAACGATACTGCAAAGAAAATATATTTACTCTTCATATCTGATATTCTTTATTAATTAAACTTTCATTATCCTAAATCTTATCTATGACCACCGAAGCCACTACGTGACGAACCAAAGCTGCTGCCACCACCTGAGTTTGAGCCACCAAAGCTTCCACCGCCACTTCTTGCACCGCCAAATGAACTTGGTGAAGGCTGTGAGAAGGTTGAACGCTCAGGCTGAGAATAAGTACGTGTGCGATTCTCATAACCATTCTGACGTGCACCACCAAAGCGGTCATAGTAACCATTCACATCGTTGCGTTGAGATGCATTGTTACCATACTGGTTTACATTGCCACGACGAGTTGAGTAAGCTGACTGTCCGTTGTTATAGGAACCACTTCTTGTCTGAGAGCCAAAAGCTCTTGGAGAGTTTCCCCAGTGATTAGCAGTACCCGTATGACCATTGTAAGCATAGTAACCACCTCTTCTATAACCATAGTAAGGATAACCACCATAATAGCCATAATATCTGCTCCATGGATTGTACCAGCCATAGCCAGCATAGCCATAATAGTATGGATAACCGCCATAGTAGCCATAATATGGATAACTACCATAATAGCTATAGTAAGGATAACCACCGTAGTAACCATAATACCATGGATCATCCCATCTGTCATACCAGCCACCATAATAAGGTGAACGCCATCCCCAACCTACATAGATTGAAGAGCGACCAGCAAACCAAGGGGCATAATAGCCACCCCAGAAGCCATCAAAACGGCTCATTCGTCTGCTATATGCGAAGTCGTCGTCAACGCTCTCATACTGACGTGTGAAGCCTCCGTAGATAGTATCTAACACTACAGAGTCGCCATGCAGCGTAGAGACACGTGACATAAAGATATCATTTCCAAGAGAATCAACTCCGATTTTCTTATAATTATACTTGCCACGACGATTGTATTCGTCATTAGACTTACCAATACCGCTATAATAAACAGGGCGTTCTTCCTCCATTTTACTCTGCTGATAAGCAGACTGCTCTGCCTTTGATGGGGTAAAATAAAGGTCATCCTGTGCCATTGAAAGCAATGGCATAGCTCCAAATAAAACCGAAAGTAATACTGATCGTTTCATATACCCTTTTTTAAAATTACACTTGTTTAAACACCAAGATATGTATGTACACAATCTTTATAGTGCAAAAATAAGACAACTTTTCTTGCAAATATACGGATTTCCCTAATCATGGTAGGTTTTCCCTATTTTTTATAATTTTGCAGTAGAAATTTAACACCAAGATGAAATATATACAAGTAAAGTTTACGGCAGAACCTGATTCTCAGGATGTAAGAGACATTATCGCTGCTCTTGCAGGTGAAGTTGGATTCGATTCCTTCACGGACGAACCTGACGGACTCGTTGGCTACTGCCAGGAAGATCTTTTCAATGAAGAAACACTCAAAGAGACCATGCTTAATTTACCTATTCCAGACTTAAAGGTTTCTTTCACGGCTAATCAGGCAGAAGATAAGAACTGGAATGAGGAATGGGAGAAAGCTGGCTTTGACCCTATCATCATTGATGACCGCTGTGCTATCATTTGCAAGAATATGGAAGAAGAGGCTATTGCTAACTATCCTCAACTTGCAACAATCCCAATGAAGATTGTTATTGATGCACAACAGGCTTTTGGTACAGGTACACATGAAACAACACAAATGATTGTTTCATTATTATTAAACCAAGAGCTCAAGGGCAAGAGAGTCCTCGACTGTGGTTGTGGTACGGGAATTTTAGGTATTGTTGCCGCTAAATGTGGTGCAAAGGATGTTGTATGCTATGATATTGATGAGTGGAGCGTACGCAATGCAGAACACAATGCCGAACTGAATGGTGTAGAATTAGAAGTGCTTGAAGGCGACAAGCGAGTCTTGTCACACGTGAGTGGTGTCTTTGATGTTATCTTGGCAAATATAAATCGTAATATTATTCTTGAGGATATAGATGAGTTTGTCAGTGTTATGACAACTGAATCAAAGATCATTTTGAGTGGATTCTATGAGCAGGATGCAGAAGCTATCCTTCAGAAAGCTAACGAACTCGGTCTAAAAGAGAGTCAACGTTTGTTGAATCATGACTGGTGCTGCCTACTGCTTGAACGGGCATAACCTCTTCGGGAATAAGCAATTGCTGCAAATCATAGAAGCTACCATTGTAGATATTTAAGTCTACATATCCCTTAATACCTGGCAGCCTTCCGGCATCGGTATGCTGCCAGAATTTCCAAGCACCCTGATACTCCATCTGATTAACATAGTAATGGGCTATCCAATAAGGATAGTCATCAAAGCGAGAATCAGAAAGGTATTGGTCCTTAAACTTATAATAGGTATAGATGATAGGTTTCACATGATACCTATCTTCTACTATATGTAGCCATGTCAGAATATTCTGCTGGAACTCTTCTGTACTAATATTCTTTGGCTTATGTTCGACATCAAGTACTGGTGGTAAATCTCCTGGCTGTAAATGAGCCATAGCAAGAAAGAAATAAGCCTGGCGACGTGCCGACGAGTTATTGCTCCAGAAATGATAAACACCACGTATAAAGCCAGACTCCTTTGCATTATAGAAGTTCTCACGGAACTTCACATCAACATGACTATCACCCTCCGTTGACTTAATAATAACAAAACGAATAGGTGAACGGTCTATCAACGCATTTCTAAGTCTGTTCCAGTTAATCGTACCTTGATAACGACTTACATCAATACCATAAATTGTATAACCCTCAGGATAGTCAGGATCACCATAAATAGCCCGCCATCTGAAGCCTGTAGGTGAAACAAAGAAGGAATAAAAAAGAAAACTATACCCTACAGCAAGACACAATCCTCCAGCCCATCGCATCCAACTTGGCATCTGAATCCAAGTTTTAATTATTGAATGAAGCACTTTGGAGATAAACATTTTCTTACTTTTGGATAACCTTAAGTTCTACTTTATATCTATATACATTGAACTTTCAAGATTTCTTTTCACGAAGAAAAGAAATTATTCTCATGAAAAAAAATAATTATTTACGTGAAGATAAATATTTATTTTCATGAAAATAAATTAGCACACGACCTGAATAAGTTCAATATATGTTGTTTTTTTAGATTCAATAGACAGCAGAATTAAAAACAATTAAGCACTACTTACATCCGTAATCATGTGCTTTTATTATTGTATGAATGCTATAATAATAGATTGAATTTCAAAGGGATAATTGAATATTGATTACTAACTACTTAAAACATAGAAGCAAGATTAACAGGAGCTTGTATAAAAACAAAAGAAGAAACAGAGGATATAACTATCCCCTATTTCTTCTTTATGTATATACTATTACTTAGCCTGCTCTAACTCGAGAGTCTTAGTAGTCTGATCACATACTGAAGAAGGACCCCAGTACTGGATTGGACCTGGATAGATGTAGCAAGTTTCCTTAGCCCACTTATCACGCTGAGCAGCGAAAGCCTTAAATGGAGCACCATCAAGTTCAACAAGTGCCTTGCGGATAACTGGCTTCATCTCACCATTACGTCTCTCCATGTTCATCATCATAGTGATTGGCACACCTCCTGCCTTCCACTGGTCTGTACCTGCTGTTGTGTTCTTAACGATAGCCATGTAACCTGTCTTACCGTTTGCAATCAACTGAGCTGCTGATGAACCAAGTGCATAGCAGTAGTCTGCATCGAAGTTAGAAGGAGCTGCGCAACGACCCTCATAACCGAAGAAGTGGTGAAGAGGAGAGAACTTACCTGTGTACTTACCTTCCTTCTTCCACTGATCAAGCTTAGCAGCAACCATCTCAGAGATAAGCTTCTCTGTCTCGATGAGAGATACCTGTACGTTACCGTGTGGGTCACGGTCGAGAGAAAGCTGACGTGCAACGCCCTCTGGAAGTGTCTCAAAGGTAGCCTTATTCTCTGCTGAGAGGTGAGCGAGAATATACTCACGCTGAGCAGCCTTGTCAAGATTCAAATATTCTGCACCATGAGCAGCAAGCAAGTCATTCAACTCCTGAATCAAACGACCGATAGCAGGAATAAACTCGATAAGACCCTCTGGAATCAAAACAACACCGAAGTCGTTACCCTGCTCTGCACGATAAGCAACAACACCAGCGATATACTCAACGATATCGTTCAATGTCTGATCCTTAGCCTCAATCTCCTCAGATACCAAGCAGATGTTTGGCTGTGTCTGTAAAGCACACTCAAGAGCGATGTGAGAAGCAGAACGACCCATCAACTTGATGAAGTGCCAGTACTTACGAGCAGAGTTACAGTCACGCTCAATGTTACCAATAAGCTCTGAGTATGTCTTAGTTGCTGTATCGAAACCAAAAGAAGTCTCAATCTGATCGTTCTTCAAGTCACCATCAATAGTCTTAGGACAACCGATTACCTGAACGCCATACTGCTTAGCAGCATAGTACTCAGCCAATACGCAAGCATTGGTATTTGAGTCGTCACCACCAATGATTACGATAGCCTTGATATCCAACTGACGGATAATCTCAAGACCCTTCTCAAACTGCTCTTCCTTCTCAAGCTTTGTTCTACCTGAACCAATCATATCGAAACCACCAGTGTTACGGTAAGCCTGAAGATTCTCAGCTGTAATCTCGATGTAGTTGTGATCAACAAGACCACCAGGACCCATAAGGAAACCATAAAGGCGGTTCTCTGGGTTCAACTTCTTAACCTCATCAAAGAGACCAGAAATAACGTTGTGACCACCAGGAGCCTGACCACCTGAGAGGATAATACCAACGTTAATCTTAGCATTGTTAGCTGAATCAGCTGGAACAAACTCAACGAGAGGCATTCCATACGTGTTAGGGAATAACTTCTTGATATCCTCTTGATTGTCAACACTCTGTGTAGGAGCACCTTCCTGCACCTTTACTGCACCCTGAAGAGCCTTAGGCAACTTTGGCTGATAGCCTGCTCTTTCCTTCTGCAATGCGCTAATTTCCATGTGTTTAATTTAAATGATTTAAATATAATGATTTATTTAATGTCCTTACTATTTTGCAAATTTACCTTTTTTATCCGATAATAGAAAGGAAAAGATGCTAAATTAAAATTTTAACTCTATTTTTATGTAAGAAAGTCTTGCTTTTCTATTTTTTTTATTTATCTTTGAACGATAAATGTAAAATATAGCTATTTAGGATTAATATGAGTAACAAAAGAGATTTGAAACGCACCATTAATTACATTTGTGGTGATTTGTTCACAGAGGGTATCGCAGCATCTCTCTATGGTGAGAATCGTGATAATGACAATACAGAGGCTATCCTCACTTCTATCTTGGTAATGCACAGCAACTACATCAGACGCGTATCTCATGTTCAGCCGGGCATGTCAGCCAAAGTTTATTTCAAAGACTTGAAAGACAAGTTTAGTAAAGAAGTCAATGAGATTATTGACCAACTCAATAACCTTGCATAATGTTACAGGCTATATCTAAGTGGCTTCTTTATAGTTTTATGGGGTGGAAGAAGGATGTCAGGTTCACATTGCCTGATAAAGCTATTATTTGTCTTGCACCTCACACGAGTAATTGTGATTTCCTAATTGGTCAGCTTTATGCCAGAGCTGAGCGACAGAAGAGCAATTTCCTTATGAAGAAGGAATGGTTTTTCTGGCCGCTTGGTTCTATCTTCCGCAAACTTGGAGGAATCCCTGTATGGCGTGATAAGAAAACAAGCATGACCGACAGATTAGCTGACTATGCTATAAAGGCTGATAAGTTCCAACTTTGTATTACGCCAGAAGGAACCAGAAGTTTAAATCCAGATTGGAAGAAGGGCTTTTATTATATTGCACTGAAAGCACAACTGCCTATCTATCTCTATGGTTTAGATTATGAAAGAAAGCTAATAGAGTGCTCAAAGGTTATAATTCCATCAGGCGATTTGGAACAGGATATGAAGGAAATCAAATTGTATTTCAAAGACTTTAAGGGTAAACATCCTGAATTGTTTACGATAGGAGAATTAAACGGATAATGAAGATAAAATTGCTGTGTACTGCGCTTCTTGCTATGTCGTTTGCGAACACTTTTGCACAAGCGGGTAAGTCAACATGGGGAAAAACTGATTACGAAGATGCACCATGGGTTAAGAATGTTTCTCGCCCAAATGAAATCACAGAGGGATTGCAGAATAGACATCTTTCTGTATGGTCATCGCATGGAAGATATTACGATGCTAAGAAAGGTGAATGGAGATGGCAAAGACCAATTCTATTCAGTACTACTGAAGACCTTTATACGCAGACAATAGTTCTTCCTTATCTTATTCCTATGCTTGAGAGCGCAGGAGCAATTGTCTTCACACCACGTGAAAGAGACTGGCAAAAGAATGAAGTTATAGTTGATAACGATAATCGTACCAACTATAAAGAAGAGAGTATGAAGAAGAAGTGGTCAACTACATCCACTAAGGGCTTCGCTCTACATTATGGCAGTTATAACGATGGTGAGAATCCTTTTACGGCAGGTACAGCCCGGCAAGTAAAGGCAAGGAAGCGCAACAGCAAGATTAGCTCCGTTGTATATCAACCAACTATTCCTGAAACAGGACGCTACGCTGTATATGTAAGCTATCAGACACAGAAGAAAAGTGTTGATGCAGCAGAATATATTGTTTTCCATAAAGGACAAGAAACACATTTCCGTGTGAACCAACGTATGGGTGGTGGCACTTGGGTTTATCTTGGAACATTTGAGTTTGACAAGGGAAATAGCATTAACAACTCTGTTGTACTGACCAATCATAGCTCTCATAGAGGTATTGTCACTACTGATGCAGTTCGCTTTGGTGGCGGAATGGGCAACATTGTTCGTGGCGGAACAGTGAGTGGTATGCCTCGTTTCCTTGAAGGAGCAAGATACGCTGCGCAATGGGCAGGCGCACCTTGGGGTGTAGTGAGCAAGAGTAATGGCTCTAATGACTATAACGATGACATCAACTGTCGCTCATTGATGACAAACTGGCTTGCTGGAGGTTCTTGTTATCTACCTGAAAAGAAAGATGGTAAGAAAGTACCTATCGAGCTTACTTTGGCTATACATAGTGATGCTGGAGTGAAAGCTGATGATAGTTTTGTAGGAACCTTGGGTATCTGTACAACGCAAGATGGCAATAAAACATTAGGAGATGGACTTTCACGTAAGGTTTCAAAGACCTTTGTAGAACAGTTAGTAGCCAATGTAAAGAAAGATTTAGATAAAGCTTTCCACATGAATTGGACTACCCGTTCAGTGTGGGACCGCAACTATAGTGAAACTCGACTTCCTGAAGTACCATCAGCAATCCTTGAAACTCTTTCTCATCAGAACTTCCCTGACGTCAAATTAGGACAAGACCCAAACTTCAAATTCACCTTTGCACGCTCTGTATATAAGACTATTTTGAAGTATGAAGCTAACATGCATGGTAAGACTTATACCGTGCAACCACTTGCTCCACATAACTTCAAGATCGAATATGTATCTTCTAAGAAAGTAAGATTGCAATGGAAAGCAACCACTGATGCCAGTGAGCCAACTGCAAGCCCTACCTCTTACAACGTATATGTTGCGATGGGAACAAGAGGCTTTGACAATGGTATGAACGTTCGCAACCCTTACTTTGATATAGAATTACTGCCAGGCGTTGTCTATAATTTTAAGGTAACGGCTTGTAACCGTGGTGGTGAGAGTTTCCCAACAGAAACCCTTTCAGCCTTACGCAATGAGGGTGCAACTCAGACAATTCTTATTGTCAATGCCTTCCATCGTCTTTCTTCCCCTGCAGTAGTCAACACAAGCACAGAACAAGGATTTGACCTTGAAGCAGACCCAGGTCTTAGCTACGGTCCTGTGGCTGGATGGGCAGGAAGACAAGCTAACTTCAACAAGGCAATGATGGGCAAAGAAGGTCCAAGTGCCTTAGGTTATGGTGGCGAAGAACTCGTGGGTAAGATTATTGCTGGTAATGATTTCAACTATGTCAAAGACCATGCAGAGGCTTTACGCCATTCAGGTAAATACAATATCGTCAGCTGTAACAGTAAGACTGTTGAGTCTGGCGAGGTGAATCTTTCCAAGTATGCAATGGTTGACTTACTCCTTGGCAATGAAAAGGATGATGGACATAGCTTGTATTATTACAAGACTTTCAAACCAGCCCTCCGTCAACAGTTATCTAAGTATCTAAATGGCCGTGGCAAACTCTTTGTCAGTGGTTCTTATCTTGCATCCGATATGCAGGGCGTTGATGAGCAGGATTGGTTGAGAAACAACCTCAAAATTACTTTTAATGGTGCAAACTATGACAACTACAACTCTATTGTGAGTGGTATGGGAATGTCATTCGATGTTTATCGCACTATTAATGAAGAGCATTATGGTGCTTATACACCAGACAACATCCTACCTGTTGACAACGCTTTCAGCACCTTAACTTATGCTGACGGACAAACAGCAGCTGTGGCATATAAAGGAACTGACAACAGTGTTTCACACTATCCTTCCCATTCGAGTGCATCAAGGATGCTCTTACACGTAATAGTATCATGAAGGGTATTGTCAACTTCTTAATGAAAAAATAACAACAAAGAAATTGGAATAATCTAAAAGCGTAAAGACTATGTATAAAATTCAAGCGAACGCTTCGGGAACACGAAGCATTGAGGTTACAGACAGCCATCTTGAGACGATAAAGAAGTATTCACTTCTCTCTGGACTGGTTGATTCCAATGGTATTATTGATGAGGATATCCTCGACAAACTGAGATTCAATGTTCGTGGACTTCTCGAGTCTGAACCTGGTAAAGACAAAGACTTGTTGGACTTATGTCTTGATGTTATTTATAATCAAAACATGAAAGCCATTGGACTAAAAAACCTTGTTGCACTCTTCAAAGAATGGATCTTAACACACCAAGACACAGAAGATGAGAATAAAGAAGTCCTTTAATAGTTAAAAAGGAATATAGGTAAAATTCAAATTCTTGAAAACAAGCAACATACTTAAAAAGAAAATCAATTAAATACAAAAACATTTGAGTTCACAAAGAGAAAATAGAAGAACTGCAAAGCAGCATAAAAAAGCAACACCTACCCAACGACAAGACAGAGAAGGTGCTGCTAAGAATGAAGCTAAAATCACAAGACCTTCAAGATTTCAGCTAACAGACTTCCTCCCTACTACAAAGAAGGAGGTTGAACTTCGTGGTTGGGATCAATTAGACATTATCCTCTTTTCGGGCGATGCCTATATTGACCACCCTGCCTTTGGCGCTGCTGTCATTGGTAGAACACTTGAAGCAGCTGGTTATAAGGTAGCTATCGTTCCACAACCCGACTGGCATGGCGACTTCCGAGACTTCAAAAAGTTAGGGCGCCCACGTCTCTACTTTGGAATATCGCCAGGTGCAATGGACTCGATGGTGAACAAATACACCGCCAATCGTCGTCTACGCTCAGACGACGCCTATTCACCTGATGGCAGACCCAACCTGCGTCCAGAATATCCAAGCATTGTTTACTCTAATATCCTCAGACAGCTCTATCCCGATGTTCCTATCGTCTTAGGCGGCATCGAGGCTTCATTACGTCGTCTTACTCATTACGACTATTGGAAAGATTGTGTTCGTAAGTGTATTCTCTGCGATGCACATGCCGACATGATTATCTATGGTATGGGCGAGAAACAGGTGGTAAGCATAGCACAAGAGTTGGAAAATGGTGCTAACATTAAAGACTTGAAGCACATTCCACAGACCGTATATCTTTGTAAAGAGTCAGAGATTCCTGATGGAATTAAAGAGAACGACATCGTACTTCATTCCCACGAATCTTGCTTACACAACAAGAAATATCAGGCTGAGAACTTCAAACATATAGAAGAGGAGTCTAACAAAAAACACGCACAGCGTATTCTGCAGGCTGTTGACAACGTTTATGCCGTTGTTAATCCCCCCTATCCTACCATGACAACAGAGGAGGTAGATGCGGCTTATGACCTACCTTACACACGTGAACCACATCCGAAGTATCGTGGTAAGACGATCCCAGCCTATGAGATGATTAAGCACAGTGTGAACATCCATCGTGGATGCTTTGGTGGTTGTTCGTTCTGCACTATCTCAGCACATCAGGGTAAGTTTATTAGCTGTCGCTCGAAAGAGAGTATCTTAAAGGAAGTAAAGCAGGTTATACAGATGCCCGACTTCAAAGGCTACCTCTCCGACCTCGGTGGGCCATCAGCCAACATGTATGGTATGGCTGGTAAGAATCAGAAGGCTTGCGAGCATTGTAAACGTCCAAGCTGCGTAAACCCAGAAATATGTCCTAACCTTGAAACCGACCACACCAAGCTGCTTGAAATCTATCATGCTGTCGACGAATTGCCAGGAATCAAGAAGAGTTTTATCGGTTCTGGTGTACGTTATGACCTTCTCCTGCACAAGAGTAAGGACGAAAAGAGTAACGAGGCTGCCAGACAATATACTCGTGAACTGATTACACGCCATGTTAGTGGTCGTTTGAAAGTTGCGCCAGAGCATACATCAGATCGCGTATTGGGACTTATGCGTAAGCCGTCGTTCCAACAATTCTATGCTTTCAAGAAGATTTTTGACCGCATTAACCGTGAGGAGAATATGCGACAGCAGATTATTCCTTACTTCATATCTTCTCACCCTGGCTGTCAGGAGGAGGACATGGCTGAGTTGGCGGTACTGACAAAAGACCTTGACTTCCATTTGGAGCAGGTGCAGGACTTCACCCCTACCCCAATGACTGTTTCTACAGAAGCTTGGTACACGGGCTATGACCCTTATACCCTCGAACCAATCTTCTCTGCAAAGACACCAAAGGAGAAACTTGCACAGCGTCAATTCTTCTTCTGGTATAAGCCAGAAACACGCCGAGACATTGAACGAGAACTTCATCGTATTGGGCGTAGTGACCTGATAGCAAAGCTATACGATAATGTTCCTAAACGTCATCCACGTGCTGTTTACGACCCGAAGGCTATCGGTAGTACGCCTGATATCCCTAACAAAAAACGTAAAGGACGGGAAGAAAAACCAACAGATAATCGTAGAAAATCTGCAAAGCAAAATGGCAAACAACCAAAGAGTTACAATCCAAACTTTTCTGGTAACCATCGACGCAGACAAAAATAAAAATGTAAGAAGGAGTTATGACCCAAAAAGTCATGACTCTTTTTTTTTACTTATAACGATAAAGTGAAGTTAAAAAGGGGAGCGACTCTATTATTTAGCACATCAAATAATCTAAACGCAACTAAGAAAAGGACTACTAAAAACAAACATTGACTGGTAAAATATTACAACAAAAAGAAGATAAAAAAAGCACAACAAATCATCGAATAAGAAGTGTTTTTAGCGCAATCACAAACAATTAGTTTTCAAGCAGTTACACAACCACTCAACAAAAGGTGCTTAATTAGACTTCAAAAGGGCGTTAGTAAGACCTCAAAAGGGCATCTTTTACAAGTCAATTAAGCCTTAATTAGAAGCCAAAAGAGCATCTTTTATTTTTCATGATTTGAATTTTCATTACAAAATAGAAGTATGAATGATAAAAACAGGGCAATTAGCAACCTATCGATTTATCAATACCTCAAAAAAACTTATCATCGTCAGAATAGCATGTAACAGATACATCTTACCTATTAAACACCATCTTTTTCCCACAGAGCTATGCAATTAGGTACAAATAGAAGCGATTAAGCGTAAAACCTTAACAATATTTAAAGAGGTGAAGATAACTATCTCCACCTTTTTTAGTAAATTTGCATTTGATTCTGTTATAAGGACTTTTTAGCCCATACGATAAAGATGAGCAGAAGGTTACAGATGAGAAAAAGTAAAATTTAGAAGCTATAAATAAGAAAATAAATTCAAATTATGAGTAAGCAAACAGAAAAGATCAAGGCACTCGTGGAGAAGCGCGAGTTAGCACGCTTAGGTGGTGGTCAGAAGGCCATCGACAAGCAGCATGAGCGCGGAAAGTATACTGCACGTGAGCGTATTGAAATGCTGGTTGACAAAGGCAGCTTCGAGGAATACGATATGTTCAAACTCCATCGTTGTCATAACTTCGGTATGGAGAAGAAGCAGTACCTCGGTGATGGCGTTGTTGCTGGTTCAGCAACTATTGACGGTCGCCTCGTCTACCTCTATGCGCAGGACTTCACCGTAAACGGAGGTTCACTTTCTGAAACAATGGCTCAGAAGATCTGCAAGGTAATGGATATGGCTATGACCAATGGTGCACCAGTCATCTGTATGAACGACTCTGGTGGCGCACGAATTCAGGAGGGTATCTCTGCTTTGGCAGGTTACGGCGAAATCTTCGAGCGTAACATCCTCGCTTCTGGTGTTATCCCACAGATCTCAAGCATCCTTGGCCCATGTGCCGGTGGTGCAGTTTACTCTCCTGCATTGACAGACTTCATCATCATGAAGGAGCAGACAAGTTACATGTTCTTGACTGGTCCTAAGGTTGTAAAGACCGTAACAGGTGAAGATATCGACGCTGAGCACCTCGGTGGTGCAAGCGTTCACGCTTCAAAGAGTGGTGTGACAAGTTTCACAGCTAAGACTGAAGAAGAGGCTATGGACCTTATCAAGAAGCTCCTTTCTTACATTCCTTCAAACAATCGTGAGGAGGCACCACGTGTTGAGTGCACCGACCCTATCGATCGCAAGGAAGACCTCTTGAACGAGATTATCCCAGACGATCCTAACCAGGCATACGATATGTACAAGGTAATTCAGGCTGTAACTGACAACGGAGAGTTCTTCGAGGTTCAGCCAAAGTTTGCTAAGAACATCATCACTGGTTTCGCACGTTTCAATGGTCAGAGCGTTGGTATCGTAGCTAACCAGCCATCAGCATACGCTGGTGTATTGGACGTAAACGCAAGCCGTAAGGGTGCGCGCTTCGTTCGTTTCTGCGATGCTTTCAATATTCCAATCGTTTCACTTGTTGATGTTCCAGGTTTCCTCCCAGGTACTGGTCAGGAGTATAACGCTGTAATCCTTCATGGTGCACAGTTACTCTATGCTTACGGTGAGGCTACAGTTCCAAAGATTACTATCACATTGCGTAAGAGCTATGGTGGTTCTCATATCGTTATGGGTTGTAAGCAGCTTCGTTCTGACCTCAACTTTGCATGGCCAAGTGCTGAGATTGCCGTTATGGGTGCATCTGGTGCTGTTGCCGTTCTCTGTGGTAGAGAAGCTAAGGAAGTTAAGGAGCAGGGTGGCGACGTTAAGCAGTTCCTCGCTGAAAAGGAAGAGGAGTACTCAGAGAAGTTTGCTAATCCATATCAGGCTGCTCAGTTCGGCTACATCGATGATGTTATCGAACCACGCAACACTCGTTTCCGCATCTGCCGTGGCTTGGCTCAGTTGGCTCATAAGAAGCAAGACTTACCAGCTAAGAAGCATGGCTGTATGCCAATGTAATAAGGAGGCACACGACTATGGATAAGAACGTATATGCAGCTATTGCAATGGCACTCTATGAGTTTGCCGGAAACAATGTTCACGATAACGAGCCTGGCTTTATCACTATTCTGCCAAAGCAGACAATGTGGGATGCTAAGTTCGAGATAATGACAAAGAAACCATAATAGACAACAATGAAAGAATTCAAATATACTATCGACGGCAAAGAATATAAAGTCGAGATTGGTGAGATTAATGCCGAGAATGTTGCAGAAGTATCTGTCAACGGTGAGCAGTATGCAGTACAGATGGAACAGCCTGCTGAACCTGAGAAGAAGAAGGTTGAGCTTGGTAAGCCAGCTGCTGCTGAGGCAAGTGAGGAGGCTGCTCCTGCTGTTGCTATCAACAGTTCTGCAGCCGTTAAGGCTCCACTTCCAGGAACAATCACATCTGTTGAGGTGACTGTTGGTCAGGAGGTAAAGGCAGGCGATACTGTTGTTGTCCTCGAGGCGATGAAGATGCAGAACAACATCGAAGCTGAGAAGGATGGCAAGGTAACTGCTATTGCAGTGAAGGTCGGTCAGGCTGTGCTTGAGGACGACCCATTGGTTGTTATTGAATAATTATGCTATCAGTTGACATTCGTCACTGAGGCTATTATCATTTTCTTAAGAGGGTGTGTCATTACGACATACCCTCGCTTTTATAATAATAGTCCGTTAAAATATAGAACATAGAAAAACACACAACCACATATCTTTTCCAAGTAGGAAAGAGATATATCTATTATTAAGTTACACCTTATTAATAAATGACATCATCCCTTACCTTGAAAGACGAAATGTAATTGTGTGCTTATAAAAACACTAATAAAACCAAAGGAGTAATCCTCTGGCTAATACTATATTTTATCTAATTATAGTCGATTCCCTTCCTTAGGAAATACAATTGAAGGCTTGAAGGATTTTGCTTCTTCAAAATCCATCAATGCATAAGAGATGATAATTACCTCATCGCCTACAACAACCTTGCGAGCTGCTGCACCATTCAAGCAGATACAACCAGAACCTCTTTCTCCCTTAATAATATAGGTTTCAAAGCGTTCACCATTGTTGTTATTCACAATTTGAACCTTCTCACCTGCTATCATATTTGCTGCATCCATCAAGTCTTCATCAATGGTAATACTACCCATGTAATGAAGATTTGCTTCTGTGACAGTAGCACAGTGTAACTTACTTTTTAATACTTCTATCAACATCTTTACTTATTATCCTCTGTATTTTATGTGGTCAATAAGTCGAATAGGCGTATGGCCACAATAAACTGTAATACAACCTACAACATACGCTTCCCATGTATTTACTTCAAGAAGCGTGTTGCCATCAACAATCTCAAAATATTCCACCTCAAGTCCGTCTACTGCATTGATATCAGCAATGACTTTCTCTCGTGTTTCAGCAACTGTATGGGTCTTAGAGAACGCTACACTTTGACTTAATGTCTCGTAGATCTTCGGTGCTATAGCACGCTCGTCGCCTGTCAATAGCATATTACGTGAACTCATAGCCAGTCCGTCTGCATCGCGTATAATTGGACACTCAACTATCGTTATTTCGTCCTTCATGCCAATAAAGTCAACAAGACGTTTGATAACAGCAATCTGCTGCCAGTCTTTCTCACCGAAATAGGCTTTATCTGGACGAACGATATAAAATAGTCTACTGACAACTTGGCAAACACCATTGAAATGACCAGGGCGTTTTGCACCCTCCATCACCGTTGATTGTGGTGGAAACTCGTATTGACGGTTATCTGGCTGGGGGTAGACTTCTTCAACAGATGGGGCAAAAACATAGTCTGCTCCACAAGCTTCAATAAGCTTACAATCAGCCTCTAATGTACGAGGATAACGTTCTAAATCTCCCTTATCATTAAACTGGGTAGGATTAAGAAAAACAGAAACAACTGTTATATCATTCTCCTTGACGCTTTGTTTCACAAGTGACGCATGACCATCATGCAACGCACCCATCGTAGGAACTAATCCAATAGTTTTGTTTTCCTTGCGACAAGAGAAAAGTTCGTTCTGAAGTTCAACAATCTTTTCGATAACTTTCATCAGTCACTAAAATTTAAATCGCTGCAAAGTAACAACAAAATAATTAAATAGACGAGATTTTAATTAAATAATCTCAACATGCCCTACTTTTTATTTGTTTTCAGTCGAAAGCGAGAGTTGTCTCATTTTTTTTTCATACCTTTGCAGAAGATAAGCTGCGCCCAGAAAGTACTAACATTCTATGCGTTTGCTTGCAGTAGTTGCAGAAACAAAAATTCTAACATAAAGAATGGGAAAAAAAGTATTATTTGTTAATCAAGAAATCATGCCGTATGTGCCAGAGACAGAGATGTCTTTCTATGGCTCAGAAATGCCACACATCATGCAAGAAGCTGGATTTGAAATCCGTACATTCATGCCAAGATGGGGAAATATTAATGAACGCAGAGGGCAGTTGCACGAGGTTATTCGCCTTTCAGGTATGAACTTGATTATAGACGATACAGACCATCCATTGATTATCAAGGTGGCAAGTATTCCGCAGACACGCATACAGGTTTATTTCATTGATAATGAAGATTATTTCCAGAAGCGTCCTGCAATGACAAAGGACGAACTGGGTAACGACTATCCTGACAATGGCGAGCGTGCTATCTTCTTTGCAAGAGGCGTGCTGGAAACGGTTAAGAAACTCAGATGGGCTCCTGATGTGATTCACTGCCAGGGCTGGATGTCTTCTGTTATCCCATTTTATGTAAAGACTGCCTACAAAGATGAACCACAGTTTGCAAATTCAAAGGTTGTTACTTCACTCTTTGCAGAACAGCCACAAGACAGCTTAGGAACAAACTTTAAGCATTGTCTTGAATTCCGTGAGGCGAAGGCTAAGTACTTGAAGAACTATGGTGACGACTTCGATTTCATGGAGTTAGGCAAACTGGCTATCGACTATTCAGATGGTGTCATTGGTACCAGTGACAAAGCTCACGCTGATCTTATTAACTATGCTAAGTCTAATGATAAGCAGCTTTTGGAACATGCAATCGATGATACTGAACTAAAGGAGAAGTATTCAGAATTTTATAATAAACTGTTCTGATATTCTTACATTCATACAATTAAGAAATTCTAAATGAGAAGGAAATTCATTGCAGCTTGTATGCTTGCAGCTTGTATCGGAATGGTATCATGTGATGATACTACAGATACCCTTGGAGGCTCACTTATTGACAATGGCGACAAACTTTCTATAAAGGCAGACACCTTCAGCGTAGCTTCTGAGACAATGGTTGCTGGCAGTGTTATTGCACGTTCAGCAACTGGATACTTGGGCAGAATGATTGACCCTGAAACAAACACAACAGTTACAGGTAATCTTATGTCACAGTTCCATGTGCTTAGTAATTTTGAGTTGCCAGCAAAGGACTCTATCATGAGCCGTGATGCAAACAATGAGATTATTGCTGATTCATGTGATATAAGACTGTATTACAGCACATACTACGGTGATTCACTGAGCCAGATAAAGCTGACGGCATACGAACTTTCTAAGCCTGTTGAGGAAGGTATGACGTATTACTCTAACTTCGATCCAGAAGCACAAGGCTATATCCGATCAGCTGCACAGGGTGGTATTACAGAGAAACGTTCATTCACACTGACAGACTATACAGAGGCTGACAGTATAAGAAATAGAAGAAATTATAATCGTAATATCATTGTTCGCTTGAACAATAAGTACAAGGACAAGAGTGGTGTTACATATAACAACTACGGAACTTATCTGCTACGCAAGTATCAGCAGAACCCTGCAGCATTCCGTAACCCTTATCGTTTCCTGCATGAAATCTGTCCAGGTTTCTACTTCAAGATAGATGGTGGGTCTGGTTCAATGGCACATATACAGGTTGCTCAGTTGAATATCTACTTCAAGAACAAGCAGAATGGTAAGGTTTCAGAGATATCAACCAACTTTGTAAGTACAGAAGAGGTTCTTCAGTTGACAAACTTCTCAAATGACAACACAAAGTTACAACAGTTAGCCAGTGAGTCTGGTCATACCTATCTTAAGACGCCAGCTGGTTTGTTTACAAAGTTGACGCTCCCTGTATCTGACATTATGGCAGGACATACAAACGATTCTATCAACTCTGCTAAGGTTGTACTCTACCGAGAGAACAATAGCACAACATCCGATTATCAGTTTGGAATACCACAGAATGTCGTTATGGTAGCAGCAGATAGCCTACAATCGTTCTTTGCGAACAACCGCCTACCTGACAACAAGACTTCGTTCTTGGCAAGTTACAACAAGACAACGAACAGCTATGTGTTCAACAACATCTCGGGAATTATCAACCTCTTCTCACGCAATACATCAATGCCTGCATGGGGTAAGGTTGTAATAGTACCAGTTGAATTGCAGACTGTAACACAAGGTTCAGGTAGTAGCCAGAAAACAATCATTACTAAGGTTTCTCACGACATGGGCCTCTCAAGCACAAAGTTATTGGGAAACACATCGACTGGTAAGAATATTCAGATTTCGATAATATACGGTAAGTTCAATGGCAGATAACTTCTTAGAACGTCATCGTGAGGAATATGAGCAGCGAAAAGCGGCCTGGCTTCGCAAGAAAAAGCACCTGGGACGACAGCCCAAAGCAAGACTTCAGAAGCCTGACGACGAAGCACTGTAATAGAATATAAAATATAGAATCGGACTTACAACACCCATGTATGTCCGATTCTTTGTTTTTGGCACACCTTTTGTTTATAAAACCCTACTAATACAGGACATATTGTCCACAGATACAAGTAAAGAAAAGAAAGGTTAGGATATGATGAATCAATTCTCCCCAAAGGTTTCTGAAATACTTTCATTCAGCAGAGAGGAAGCAGAACGACTGACAAGTGCGTCGGTTGCTCCTGAGCATATCATGCTTGCCATTCTGAGAGAGAAGTCAGGACCAGTATGGGAACTATTCAATCAGTGGAAGGTTGATACAGACAATATAAAGAAAGAAATTGAAAGAAGACTTCAGGAGGAAACAATTGACCCAACTTCTTATGTGCCTGATATGCTGTTGAACGAGCAGGCAAATAACATATTAAAATTAGCTGTACTTGAGGCTCGTATTCAGCATGCACAGACGGTGGATATTCTTCATCTCTTCCTTGCAATATTGCATGATTCTTCTAACAATGGTGCAAAGAAGGTTATGGAAGAAAATGGGTTTAATTATAACAACGCAATATCGATGTTACAACAACGCGCAAACCAACCAAAGAATGGTATAGGAATGGCTGACGAGGAAGAAATGGATGATGATATGATGTCATCTTCATCGTCTGAAGGCAGCAATAATGCCAAGACAACACAGGCTCCACGTACAAAATCAAAGACACCAGTACTCGATAGTTTCGGTACCGATCTTACTCAAGCAGCTGCCGAGGGAAAACTCGACCCTGTTGTAGGTAGAGAGAAAGAGATTATGCGTGTCAGTGAGATTCTTGGCAGAAGAAAGAAGAATAATCCTATTCTCATTGGTGAACCAGGTGTTGGTAAGAGTGCTATTGTCGAGGGTTTAGCACAACTTATTGTGAAGCATCTCACCTCTCCAATTCTCTTTAACAAACGCGTCATCACGCTTGACTTGACAGCTGTCGTAGCTGGAACAAAGTATCGTGGTCAATTTGAGGAGCGCATCCGTGCATTGATTAAGGAAATCGAACAGAATCCAGACATTATCGTCTTTATTGACGAGATTCACACACTCATCGGAGCAGGTTCTTCACCTGGCTCAATGGATGCTGCTAATATTCTCAAACCAGCCTTGGCAAGAGGTACTATACAGTGTATCGGTGCAACAACACTTGACGAATATCGCAAGTCTATTGAGAAGGATGGTGCCTTAGAACGTCGTTTCCAAAAGGTACAGGTTGAACCAACAACAGTTGAAGAGACATTACAGATTCTTGAGAATATTAAAGATCGCTACGAAGCACACCATCATGTAAGTTATACAGAGGATGCGCTGAAGGCTTGTGTGAAGTATGCAGACAGATATATCACTGATAGATTCTTCCCTGATAAGGCGATAGACATTATTGACGAAGCAGGTTCACGTATCCACCTGCAACATGTAAAGGTACCACAGGCTATTCTTGATATTCAGAAAGACATTGAAATAGCGCAAGAGAAGAAGCAAGCTGCTGTAAAGAATCAGAACTTTGAGTTGGCTGCCAGTTTCCGTGATAAGCAGACTGAATTAGAAAAGACACTCAAAGAGGAGCAGGAGAAATGGCAGAAAGGTGATACTGAAGATAAGGTTGAAATTAATGAAGAAGCCATTGCTGATGTTGTCTCTATGATGACAGGCGTTCCGGTACAGCGCATGCAGGAGGCAGAAGGCATCCGTTTGAAGAATATGGATGCTGAACTCAAGCAGGTTGTTATCGCACAGGACGCAGCTATCGACAAGATGGTAAAGGCTATTCAGCGTAACCGCGTTGGTTTGAAAGACCCTAACCACCCTATCGGTGCGTTTATGTTCTTAGGTCCTACAGGTGTTGGTAAGACTTATCTTGCTAAACGTCTCGCAGAGATGATGTTTGGCTCTTCAGATGCTTTGATTCGAGTTGACATGAGTGAATATACAGAAAGTTTCAACACCTCACGCCTTGTTGGTGCGCCTCCAGGATACGTTGGCTATGATGAAGGCGGACAGTTGACAGAGAAAGTACGCCGTCATCCCTACTCTATTGTCTTACTTGATGAGATAGAGAAGGCACATGGTAACGTATTCAACATGCTTTTGCAGGTACTCGATGAAGGCCGATTGACAGATGGTAACGGCCGATTGATAGACTTCCGCAATACGGTGATTATTATGACATCAAACGCGGGTACACGTCAGCTGAAAGAATTCGGTCAGGGCGTGGGCTTTAAGGCTGCTAACCTGAATGGTCTTTCACAGAGTGAGGGCGACAAGGAACGTGCTCGTGCTATCATTCAGAAGAGTCTTAGCAAGCAGTTCGCACCAGAGTTTCTCAACCGCTTAGACGAGATTATCACCTTCGACCAGCTCGATCTCGAGGCTATCAAGAAGATTATCAATATTGAACTTAAGGGCCTTTTCAAGCGTGTACACGAACTCGGCTACGAAATGGAGATAACAGATGAAGCCAAAGAGTTTGTTGCAAGCAAGGGATATGATGTACAATTTGGTGCTCGTCCATTGAAGCGTGCTATCCAAAACCATATCGAGGACGGACTGAGCGAACTGATTCTCTCTGGAGAAATCAAGGCTGGTGACACTATCAAAGTATCTAAAGAGAAAGATAGTGAGAAACTAAAGTTTGATATTGTATCGGCTGAATAAAATCCAAGGGAAGGAATAATCACCTCCTATCATTACCAAATTTGTAATATAAAAGTCATCTTTAAAGAATGAATTGATGCTTAGTTGCATTCCAATTAAGCCTTAATTGACATTCAAAAGATGCTTAATTGAAGCCTTAAAGGTGCTTAGTTAGCGTCTAACTAAGCACCTTTTCTTATGCTATTTTACAACACATTGATTAACTGAAAGTTACAAACACGGTTAAAAAGGCTTTTTATTAAGAAAAAACATGTAAAATGGCTAACTTTTTTTGTAATGATATTTTTAACCCTTAACGATAACCTAACAACTTAAAATAGCAAATAGCGTAGCCCGCTAAAAGAGATAGAAAGCTACCCAAAGATTTAAATATAAGAAGGGCATAGAACAATAAAAACAGGAGTTTCCACAAATAAAACTTTATAGAAACTCCTGCTTTAATTATAATATCAAGCCCTCATAAATATTATCAAAGGCTAAAAATAGACAATTACAAACCCAAACTCTTCTTAATAGCCTCAATCTTTGCACCTACACGCTGCTCACAAGCTGGGAAGTCAGAAGCTGAGTTCATTGTGTCCTTAATCTCAAGATAGAACTTAATCTTTGGCTCAGTACCTGATGGGCGTACACTCACCTTGGTACCATCAGTGCAGAACCACTGGAGAACATTGCTTGTATCAGGCATATCCATCTTCTCCTTAGAACCGTCAGCCTTTGTAATCTCAAGACTCTGGAAGTCCTTATAAACATCAATTATACTACCGCCAAGCTCCTTAGGAGGATTAGAACGGAAGTTCTTCATCATCTGCTGAATCTCGTCAGCACCGCTCTTACCAGGACGCTCAACATTGATTGTGTACTCATGGCTGTAACCATACTCCATATAGATATCCATAAGAATATCATACAAAGTCTTACCATGATCCTTTGCGTATGCACAAATCTCAGCCAACAAAGCACAAGCACTTACAGCATCCTTATCACGTACGAAGTCTTCTGCAAGGAAACCATAGCTTTCCTCACCACCACCGATGTACTGCTGCTTGCCCTCAGAAAGTGCAATCTCACGTGCAATCCACTTGAAACCAGTGTAGCAATCACGCATTTCAACGTTCTGCTTCTCGGCAATCTTACGGATAACCTCTGTTGTAACAATAGTCTTCACAATGAAGTCTGTTGGCTTCATCTTGCCTACAGCCTGACGATTAGTGATGATATACCACAAGAAGAGCAGACAAGTCTGATTACCATTAATCAGTACCCATTCGCCATCGCTGTTCTTACAAGCCATACCTACGCGGTCAGCATCTGGGTCAGAAGCCATCAAAATATCAGCATCAAGTGCCTTTGCATCACGCAATCCAAGTGTCAAAGCCTCAGCAATCTCTGGGTTTGGACGGTCAACAGTTGGGAAGTTACCATCTTTAACCATCTGCTCCTTCACGCAATGAATGTTGTCAAAGCCCCAAGACTCCAACGCACGTGGAATCATTACGCGGCCAGCACCATGCAACGGAGTATAAACAATCTTAAGGTCGTGCTGATTCTTGATAACCTGTGGATCAATGCTAATAGTCTTTACCTGCTCAAGATAAACCTTATCAATCTCCTCACCGATAATCTCAATCAGCTGATTATTGCCTTCGAACTTAACATCCTCTACCTTAACCTTGTTTACTTCGTCGATAATACCCTTGTCATGTGGCGCAAGTACCTGTGCACCATCATCCCAATAAGCCTTATAACCATTGTACTCTCGTGGGTTATGACTTGCAGTAATATTCACACCTGCCTGCGCCTTCAAATGACGAACAGCGAAAGAACACTCTGGTGTAGGGCGAAGATCGTCGAAAAGATAAACCTTAATGCCATTAGCAGAGAAGATGTTGGCAACTGTTTCAGCAAAAAGACGTGAATTGTTACGGCAGTCGTGGCAAACAACAACGCTAATCTGCTCCTTATCCTTGAAGCTAATCTTCAGATAATTAGCAAATCCCTGAGTTGCCATACCAACAGTATAGATATTCATACGATTAGAGCCTGCGCCCATAATACCACGAAGTCCACCTGTACCAAACTCTAAATCTTTATAAAAAGACTCAATAAGGTCAGCCTTATCGTCATTGTTAATCATAGCCTCAACGGCAGAACGAGTTTCTTCATCAAAAGCAGGAGACAGCCACTGTCTTGCTTTCTCTTCGCATTGTGCGATGAGTGTTTGGTTATTGCTCATAATTTAAGTATTTTCTTATTTACAACTTGTATTTGCAAATGTAATCAATAATTCTGAGAAAGACACTTGCAAATAGAGTTTTTTTTGTATTTTTGCAGCTATATAAACCGAGGTTTTGCTAAGAATAATACGTTCTATAGCATATTTCTCAACATAAGAATTATATTTAATCTTGAAACTTTACATAAATGGATTTAAATTTTGAAGGTATACTCCTCGCAGTATGTACGTTTTTAATCATTGGACTTTGTCACCCACTCGTTATAAAAACAGAGTATTATTTCGGTACAAAACCTTGGTGGCTATGGCTCATAGCGGGTATTGCTTGCTGTGTAGCAGCCTTGTTTGTACAAAGTATCTTTTGGTCTGCTCTACTCGGTGTCCTTGGAGCTTCATTCCTTTGGGGAATTGGTGAGCTCATCTCGCAGGAGAAGCGTGTCTTAAAGGATGGTTCCCTATGAATCCTAAACGTAAGGAGCACTACGAAAAACTTAGCAAAGACGAGTCTATATGCCCTTGTAAGCATAAGAAATAAAGACTATCAACTCTTCTTTTATCATCGTGCTAACGCCCCGCACATATGGTGCGGAGGCTTAACACCAATGGTGCCAACGGCTTTTTACTTTACAGTAGTTTGTCAAGATGATAGCATCTTATGACTCGAATAGTGTTTAAACATTATAAATCAGTAACAAAAAGAACAACCCCGTGATTTCCAAAAGAGAAATCACGGGGTTGTTATAATGTATCATTTGAATTAGAAAGTGTACTTCCTCTGGTTACAATATCAGTTAAACAAGCCTACACTAAAACCAACATTGTAAAGGTTTGGATGTCCAGTAGTATTGGCGGAAGTAAAGTCTCCAAAGGCTTTCACAAACCACATAGCACGCGATTTCTTTATAGTCAGTGGGAACTGATACATCACCTGTAAACTTCCATGAAGGAGATTAGCATCATAATAAGGCAAGTCTTTCAGTAAGACACGCTCTGCAAGAATAGAAGTATTATCTGCTAATTTAAGGTCAGCACGTGTAGAAAGACTATAACCGAGCGTTACATCTGCCGTAAGACGTTGCTTAAACAGCGAGATACCATTCTCTAATTGGAAGTTCACACGGCTGTAATCAGACGATGATATCGGCAAAAGATGACGATTGCTTGCCTTATGTGTATCAATTAAAAAGCCTGTATAGCCTTTAATAGAAGATGTCAAGTATCGACTCCCTGCTATTGAAGTAGTGTTAATGAAGTTAGCACGATAGCGGAAAGCGAAGTCGAACGTATGAACCTGATAGCGTTTGCGGAATTCTAACTGCTTCTCATAGGTGTAAGAAGTCGTTCCAATCTGTGGGTCATTCTTGATTATCAACTGCTGACGATACTCATCTGCATAGCTTTGTTGCCAATCCAGACGGAGATCGGCTTGATGTAAGATTGTACCCGTATACAAACGATTCTGTGATTGAGCGTTGTATCTATAAGTAAAGTATCTGCCCGGCTCATATTTATAAGTACCATAAGCATACTCTTCACCACGACTTATACCAAAACTATTCAATGTCTGAAAGCGTGCTGATCGATATCCATAATCAAATTCAGTCCCAAATTGGTGATTCACCCATTCACGATTAAAACTTGAATATCCACCGATTGTACCAGTTGCATTCTCCATACCAGAGAGAAGGTAATAGGTCAACGTAGCATCACTCTGCACTGTTACCAACGGACCCATCTTCTCTTTACGACGATCATAGTAACCCGACAAGCCGAGTGTATGGTTTCCCATCGTGTAAGAAACAGCTGGTGTCAAACGATAATCAAGCAATTGCGAACGAGAACGAGGGTCACGGAGTCGGGAAAGGTCGCCCAACTGATAGTTAAGCTGTAGACCAAAACGCCAACCAGAGAAGTCTGTCGTACCCACTGCAGCCGTCATATCGAGGTTCTGATGATCATAACTTCCAGCAATAGCACTACCTGATTGATAGGGATTAGCATTGTAAGGGCGATACTGGTCAGCAAAAGCACGATCCTTTGTACGACCAAGATTAAAATCTACCTTACCATAGCTGTACAGGTATTTACCTATTTTCTGATAACGTTCCGTAAAGAACTGAAGATTATTCATTGCTCCTCCTTCCTGCACACGATGATAGTCACCACCACGATGACTGAATCCTACGGATGCAAATCCTCTATTTGAGGAATCATCAAGAGATAGTCCTGAAGCGTTGTTTGTGTTATGCCAGAGTTGTGTAAGACTTGCAAAGCGATATTCAACCTCACCCGAAAGCGAGTCAGAAGGCGTCTGTGCCATTGTAGGGAGTGTGAATAGCAATAAGAAAACCCTTCCCCAGCCTCTCCTCAGAGAGGATTGTGCAAGCTTAGATAAGCCTGAAACTATATATGAAGTATTCATAAACTAATCGTTAATATAAGTAATGATTGACGATGTCATACGAAATTTATATTATGGAGTAACTGATGTTGACACCTGAAAATCATTTGTACTATTGTTTGTATCCATAAGAATGTTATGTCCACCTGCTGCTGTAGAAGCTGTCTTACGATAGACTACCTCACCCGACAGACCTGCTGTGGCATTAATACTTATATAACCAGCATCAATATCATTGTAAAGACGCTTCTCTCCAACGTCCGTTCCTGTTGCCTTATGACGAAGGAAATCAACACCATCAATAATATAACGCTTTGGTAGAAGTCCATACTGTGTACCGCTTGTCTTGCCAAACTTATAAGTAAGTTTCAGTTGACTGATGTCTGCAGAAGAGCGGAATATAACCACACCTTGCCCTGTTACGACAATATTCATGTATGAAATACCAGAATAGATATTAAAGACATTCTGCAAAGCAGGTACCTCTGGATTGTTTAACATCTTACCTTTCACATCCTTTGCTTCAAAGTTTGCGTTCAAGAGACTATGCTCTAACGGACTGTTAAGACTATGATCAATAGCACTATTCACCAAGAGAACTGTTCCACCTGGAGCTACCTTATAACTCTTATCAGTTGGTATACGGAACACTTGCTTAACCAATACGACAGAATCAGCATAGTTTGTCTTGAGATTTTCGAGGGTATAAGCCTGTGGGACATCCGTCTCAAGCAGTCCAATATAAAGTCCAGCAACATCAACAGAGTCGTTAGATTGATTGTAAAGTTCAATATACTGACCTGCTACATATCGCTTATTATTATTGTCTTTAGAGCCAGCAGCATATATCTTACTGATGACTATATCTCGTTTTACAGAGAGAGTGGTCGTGAGAAGTAAAGGTTCTGAACCATTGATAAGTTGTGAATTCAAACTACCTGATACTGTTGCACCATTAATTACCTGACTACTTCCTGTAATCCTATTATACTCTGACGACGTTATATCCCATGAAGTTGAGATGTTATAGACATCAGGAACAATATTAGAGAAGGTTGCTACGCCCGCAGCATCAGTCTGTGCAGAATAGGTAACACCATTCAATTGGAGGGAAACGGTATGCCCTTCTAATGTCATGTGACCATTCAACTCATCGGGAAGTTGGAGCCGTACCTTAGCTGTTACAGCCTCTGAGGCATCTGAATAATCTACACAAGAACTAAAAACAAGCGCTACTGTGAGGATCGAAAATAAATACTTTATTGCTTTCATATCGTTACAAATTAACATAAAGCTCTACACCAAAACTAAACTTACCCGTGTTGCGCTGGCTTAACGTTAGTGAGTTGTTGCCTGTTAGGTATGGCTCATAATAAATCATATTGTTCACATAAAGAGAAAGGCCACCAAAGTTACTAAGCTGTTTAGTAAGTCTTCCTTGCAAATTCCATTCTATTGGCGACTTTGAAGGCTTATTATCGCTAACACGAAGAGTAAGGTCATTAATAGCAACAACATCAACTCCCGTTGGACGTGACGCATAATACTGACCATCCATACCCAAGAAACCTGACATCATGTCCGCTGTTATAGGATGCTCAATAAGGTCTGCACCAAAGTAACCTATTGGATTCTTATTTGCTTTAAAGGATGTATGCCAGTCATACCAAATTGCCTGAGCTGTGAACGAAGCCACCATCTTGAGTGCTGGAATATTCGTTACAACACGCAATGTATTGAGGAAACGACGATACTTTTCGTAATCTTGTCCTGAAGGATAGACTACTCTAAATGGTGTAATACTATAACTTGAATAGGAAGTTGGCAATAATGCTGCCTTTACAGCTTCTGTATTGCGACCTGTTGAGTAGGTCTTTGTCTCAGAATAAGCACCACTAAAGAAGAACGATGTGTGCAAAGGACGAATCTCTCCAAGTTCAAAATCAAACTCTAAACCTTTATTAATAGAGGTGTTTGTATTACCAACTGCACCCGTTGTCATATAGCCATTAAAGGTACGATAAGGGTTTGTATAATCAATTGTTGTAGCCTGTCCCGGTGTTATATTCAGTCCTTGCGCCTGCGTAAAGATACTATACGGATAGACAAAGAACTCACCTAAGGATTCAAAACCATTCGGTGTACGATCACGATAAGCAAGAATACTCAGACGACGACCACCATTCAGTTTGAAGTCTACGCCAAACTCTATCTTAGTAGTTGTTGCATTCTTCAAGTTCTTAGAGTAATCTACCTTGTAAGCCTGTGTATGATAGACTAACAACTGTGCCGCAGGATCAGACTGTGGGAAATAGTTAGCAGCCACACGATCATCATATTTAGTATCAGGATAGAGATATGCCAGACCCGGAGTCTTCGAGTTCATACCAATACCACCACGAATATCAAGCCAAGGAGTTACACTTAAAGAAAGATTAAGACGTGGAGAAAGCGATGTTGTAGCAACATCACTGAAAGGCTGCATGGCTGTAAAGCGAAGACCGAGGTTCGCACGAAGTCTGTTTACCTTATTGATATTCCACAAGAAGTTATCCTCTGCGTATGCAGCAATCTGATGTAAGCCCGGCACATCATTAAAGGCACGAGGACGACCATTGCTATTTGGTTGTAGTGGTAACAAATCATTGTCGTTATAATAGCCCTTTCCACTGTTCCAATCATAGCGGTATTCCGCACCAACCTTAAAGTTCTGACGAGTTTTACCAGCTTTAAAAAAGAAGGTATCATTAATCTTTGCAAACAAATTACCTGGCTTACTCTCTGTTCTACCAGTAGCCTTATAAGACTGTGTCTTCCAAGGTACATTGAAATAGCCAGTCTCTTTAGATGTCAAGATAGGAAGCAAACCAGTGCTAACAGGTACAAAAGACGTCTGTACATTGTCTGTTCCTCCATAGCTAAGACCCAATGTATAATTGAGCGAACGCATAAAAAGCTTATCCAGAGAGATACGACCATTATGAGTCAAACCAACAGTTACGGTCTTATTCTTAGTTTCTGTTCCATCTTGAATAGCATCAGGATCATTACCCGACCAGTCTTGTGCAGATAACAAGCGTAGCTTTGTCTCTGTGTGCCAACGCTTACTGAGGTCATAACTATAACCAAGATTAAAAGTATAACGATTATAACTGCGTGTCTTTTGACGTGGGTCGCCCCAAGCCTTAGCGTAATCTAAGTTTACATTCATTATACCTGCTTTGTTCAAAGAGAATCCCTTTGTCAACGAAGCATTTGTCATAGCAGGATTTACCTTCGCCTTTATTTGCCATGGAGTTACACCCATTTTAGAGTGAACTACCACAAGACCACTTGTCAAATCGCCATACTCAGCAGAAGGAATACCACGTATCACCTCTACATTATCAATGTTATCAGCTGCCAACTGGCGTAAGTCAGTACCAGTAAAAGCTGTAGAAGAGAATTGTCCCTGAGTCAACTGACCGTTATTTGAGATAGGAACACCATCAACAACAATGCTCGAACCAAAGGCACTTGTATTATTGTTACGTAGCGTACGAAGCTGAAGATTAGACTTCTGGGTCATATCTACATTCCCCATCTCTTTACCAGGAATGAGCTGCATAATGTCAGCTAATGACGAAGCCTGTAAGTGATCGATTGCCTGACGACCGATAATAGAAGACGTGGAAGCACCCGATGCATTCTGCTTTGCTGTCACAACCACCTCTTTCAATGCCAAAGACGTAGGAACGAGCTGAACACTTACAGTTAAATCTTTATCTATCTTCAACGCAGCTGTATAGGTTTCATAGCCCACATAACTTACTTTCAACGTAAACGTACCTGCTGGAACCTTTTGAAATACCGCCTTTCCGTCGACATCTGTTACATTAAAAGACCCTAATGGATCAAGCGAACAGTTAGCCATAATGACACTTTCTTTCGTGTTTTTATCGGTAACAACGATGTTAACAATGTGATTTTCTGTTGCTTTTGATGTTCCTTGAGCCCAGAGAACTTGCCCTATCGACAACAATAACAATAGAGCTATGAGCTTTATTACTTTCATTTAAAAACCCTGAAATTAATACCTTTTATTGTAAAATACAGTGCAAAGATATAGAAAAGACGAGTATTAGGCAATACTCTAAATTAGGTATTCTTTACCTAACAAACATGAATATTCTTTCTATCTTAGCCACATAAACTACCCATTCATAGCTTTTAAGATGCTATTCTATGATGATAAGTATTTATATCTCTCATTATCGACACTGCTATTAACGCTCCGCACACATGGTGCGAAGGCTTAACACATATAGTGCGAAGGCTTAACACCAATCGTGTTGACTGCTAAATGCATCGCAAAACACCATAGTGACAAGTCCAAAACTACAATTAAAAAAAACGTCCATAGCAGAGCCTCATACTCTACTATGGACGTATATCATAACCATTAAACATGAATAGACTTCCTGTTTATGGTGAGAAGTTTACTTAAATAATTACTTTACAGTTACACGACGCTCACGAATCAACTTAATCTGACGTAATAGATCGTTGTAATGAAGGAGATTAATGCCTTCACTCTGTGCAGCCTGTGCCTTACAGAACTGCTCAACAGTATCTAAATGTTGCATCAGATAGAGCATAATATCTGAATTATTTGCACGGTCAGCAACTGTTGGTTTGTCTTTATGAACAGGATTCAAAAGGGTGTTCATCTGCTCTACATAGTTACGATCAAGCAAGCGGCGTGTACGAACTTGCATATCATTAAGACCTGCAAGTGGCTTCCAAACGCTGTTGAACAAATCATTAAGATAGTCTTTGAACTGATAAGCACCTGCTTCACGCTGATCCTTATAAATCTTATCCATAATGGTTCCGTTCATCATCACCTTCAGAATGCGATCCTGATAAGTGCTGATTTCGTCAACAAGATCAGTACCTGCAATATCAGTCATTGATGAAGGATAAAGCCAAAGTGGTGCTTCAAACACCTGACGACCGATATAGTCAACAGCATCTCTACCCTTCTTGGCTGGCGCAACCTCATAAGGCTTCTGTCCAGGCATATTATTGATGTAGCGACCACCAATGTTCTTCAGAACGTGATTAGTGTAACGACCATACTGACCAACTACACTTCTCCACATTTCCATACGGTCTTCGTACTGATCATTAGGCTGACGTGTCCACTCAGGAAGCTTCGCAACAATACGCTTTAAGTTCTTAATACCATAATCGCTCGCCTTCACATTGTCGTCACCGAGGTCTTCTATCTGTGCACGTGGGTCTTCATTCTTACCCTCACCACCAAACCACAGACGTGGATTCTTAGCAAGGATAGCAGTTGTCTCAGTCATCAACTTTTCCTTCTCGTCCATTTCATCTTTGAACTCAGGACGATACTGATAGCCCCAACGGATTGCCCACTTGTCGTAATCGTTCACACGTGGGAAGAGACCACGCTCTGAAATGCCATCTTCTGGCTGTGCAACGTAATTGAAACGAGCATAGTCCATGATGCTGGCAGTATGACCATGTTCCTCAACCCATTTCTTATCACGAAGCTTCTCTACTGGTGTAGCATGGCTTGCACCCATGTTATGACGTAAACCGATTGTATGTCCTACCTCATGACTTGACACAAAGCGAATCAATTCGCCCATAAGCTTATCGTCCATGTGTACTGTCTGTGCACGCTTATCCAATGGAGCACACTGTGTAAAATACCACTTTGTCAAGAGGTTCATCACATTATGATACCAACAGATATGACTTTCAATAATCTCACCACTACGAGGGTCAACGATACGAGGGCCGTATGCGTTCTCAATCTCAGCTGGAAGATAACGAAGAACGTTGAAACGAGCATCATCAACACTCATTGTTGGATCGTTAGGCCACTCCTTTGCCTGTATTGCATTCTTAAAACCAGCAGCCTCAAAAGCAACATTCCAATCCTCAATACCCTTCATCAAATAAGGAACCCACTTCTTTGGTGTAGCTGGGTCGATATAGAATACAATAGGTTTAATAGGCTCTACGAGCTTTCCCTTTGCGTATGCCTTCTTATCTTTTGGCTCCAAACGGAAACGAGAGATAAACTGCTGGCGATCGGTCTTTGTCTGATCATCACTAAAGATGGTATATCTATTAGTGAAATAACCCACTCGATTATCCCATACACGCTTACGCATAGGCACCTTTGGAAGAAGAACGACACTGGTGTTCAGTCCAACAGTCATTGCACCTGTATAAGAGGCAGGTGCTGTAGAAGGTGAACTTGAATAGGTACGTGTCGTAGCAATCTCCACATTTATTGGATAAACCTTCATCGTATCAATGAAAGTACGATCAGACATCAGTCCGCCTAACTTCAATTGCTTAGAGTCGTTTGAAGATATACTTAGAACAGCATTATCTCTTACGAACAAAGATGTAACATCAATCAGCTGTGCTTTAGTATCCTTGTTGCGACCAATGACCTTGAACGAAGCAACAATAGGGTCAGCAGTAGAAGCCTTCAACGTACGAGAAATGCTACTCTTTGGATCAGCCTCCTGCGAAAGAACGTATGCACGAAGCAACATTGTCTTATCATCGCGCTGCTCAAAATAAACTGTCTGTTGGTTTACTGCTTCTCCTGCAAACTTACCAAAGTTCTGTGGAACGGCTGTAAAACGAGTCACGGCAAGGAGATAACGACCTATAATTGAGTCAGGAACTTCAAAATACCATTGGTCATCAATATGTCTTACTGTAAAGAGTCCATTCTGAACACTTCCTTTTTTCTTTACAAGCTGATCGTATGCAGAAGGCTTTTCTTTCTCTTTCTCTGACGCTTTATCCTTCTGAACTTTCTGTTTGGTAGTGTCTTTCTGCTGTGTAATAGTATCCTTTACAGCACGATAGACAAACCTGTTGCCTGCTACGCCTACTCCACTTCCGAGCATAAGCGCAAACAGGCAGGCTGTTGCTTTTTTGTTAATTGACATAGATTTATTAGTAACTTTACTTTATATTTACATTGAGAATAAATAAAGACAACCTTATTTCAATACGGTTGCTTTACGAATACGGATATCGACCAACGGACGATCGTTAGCATCACCAGGCTGACGCTGAATACGCTCTACAACCTCCAAGCCCTCTAACACCTGTCCAAAGACAGTGTATTGTCCGTCCAAATGAGGAGTACCACCCACTTCTTTATATAGTTGTCGCACCTCTTGTGTCATCTGCACCGTACTATCAGTATGTGCATTGAGGCGTTCCTGCGCCCAGTCAAGCTGTCCATCAGAGAACTTTATTCCCCATACAATATAGAATTGTGAGGCAGAAGACTCACGTTTCGGATTGACATCATCGCCCTCACGTGCTGCAGCAACTGCGCCACGACGGTGCAATAGCTTTGGATAATTTATCTCTGCTGGTAGTGAATAGGTCTCTGGTGTGTCACCCAAAGCCTGTCCTGGCTTTGCTGTCTTCGATGCCATGTCACCTGTCTGTATCATAAAGTCCTTGATAACACGATGAAACAACACACCATTATAAGCACCACTACGCACCAACTTTAAGAAGTTATCACGATGACGTGGTGTCTCGTTATAAAGTTGGATTCGAATGTTTCCACTGTCTGTTTCTAACAACACTTCATGACGTAATGTATCCGTCATAGACTGTCCATGAACATTAGCTACGATTAAAGCCAGTAAAAAGGAAAATAATAACTTCTTCATATTTTTTAATAAAGCGCAAATTATCCGCAAAGATAAACAATTAAGAACAAATAACCTAATTAAGCAGGAATAAAAAAGCGATTAAAAGGGCAGATATATCAAGGAAAGAACGTACCTTTGCATAACGAATGCAGGTCAACAGGGATATATCTCTTGAATTATTTACGTGAAAAGAAGAATTTCTTTTCATGAAAATAAAGATTTCTACTCACGTAAATAAATATTTATTTCACGTAAATAATTTACAAAGCAAGTCTATAAGCACTAAAGTAAGAATAGAGGATAACTATTATAACGACTGAATTTCAAACAATTAATAACTTTCATATATTATAATAAATAGTAAATGACACAAACAAAAAGTATATTTCAACGCCCATTATGGGTGACTATCTTTGCCCTTACAGCTGCATTGCATGGGGCTGGGCTTATCCCTTGATTAAATTAGGTTTCTCAGAATTTGCCATCACAGCAGATATGACTGGTTCAAAAATGCTCTTTGCTGGTATTCGCTTCTGTCTTTCTGGACTGATAATATTGGCAATCGCAGGTGCTAAAAAACGTGATTTCAAAGTGAGAAAACCAATAGATTGGTGGTATATCCTTCTGTTCTGTATGATGAATACCACCTTACATTATGCCTTCTTCTACTTTGGTTTATCGCATAGTGAAGGGTCACGAGCAGCCATTCTCAACTCACTAAGCGTTTTCTCTGTCGTTATCTTTGCTTGTATCTTCTTTAAAAGCGATCGTATGACAGTAAAGAAGATCGTTGGTTGTATTGTTGGTTTTGCAGGTATTCTATCACTGAACTTGGGCGGAGCAGAGAGTGGAAAGTTCACTTGGTTGGGTGATGGAATGATTATCCTCAATGCCCTTTGTGGTGCCTCAGCATCACTACTTACTCGTGGATTGGGTAAACGTGTTGATGTCTTTGTCGGTACTGGCTACAGCTTAGCGATAGGTGGTGCATTGTTAATTATCCCTGGATTACTGATGGGAGGTGAACTTCCTCAAATCACTCCTTTGGGTATTACTTACCTACTTTTGCTTATCGCTATCAGTACATTATGTTTCACGCTCTACAACAAACTACTCACCTGTAATCCTGTTGGTAAGGTAGCTATCTACAATTCACTAATTCCTATTGTTGGAGCAGTTACCTCTTGCCTATGCCTCAACGAAACATTCTACATCAAATACATGATAGCAGGTGCCTTAGCTGCAGGTGGTATTTACATCATCAATAAGAGTTAGAAAGAATATTACTGCCATAAAAGTTATAAAAGAGAAGTTTCTATGATTAGGTATTAATGCATAATAAAGCATTAAATACTAACATAATGTAAAATAAAATCATAAGACTAAAAACATACTAAGGCTTAATTGCATTTGAATTAAGGCTTATTTGACGTGCAAAAGGGCGTTAGTTCGAATGTAACTAACGCCCTTTTGCAATGCAATTAAGCACCTTTTGCTTTACTATTTTATAACTACTTGTTTATCTGAAGGTTACATACGCACTCAAAACAGCAGTTTTTTGAAGGAAAACGTGGTATGAAAGCCACTTATTTTGTAATATTATTTCAAACCTATCGACGGCCATGATAACCCATTCCATGCTTCTCATCATGCTTGAAATGAGTAGTGAAATCAGGCTTATCCATCTCTATTGGATTCGCATTCAACTCTGGTTCACCCATCCACTCTACAATCTTATCAACCCAGAGAGCAGCACCCTGACGCGTTGGATGAATTCCATCTGCACGCGAAGCAATGACAGAACTACTATCAAAGAAACGACCTTCACCCGTACAATCACGAATTACATCAACGATTGTTCTATCTTTAATCTTCTTCCAAGGGAGAGGACCAACCCATACGTATGGGATATCCCCCACACGACTCAGAATCGTTTGGATTGCAGTTTCACGTCTACTATAATCTTTATAACCTAAATCATTGGTACCTAAGCTAATAATAATATACGTAGGACGTACTCTTTCAATCTGATATTGAAGGTCAGAAGCTATCGCCCAGTCGCGTGTTGTACTACCATACCATACGATAGAATGAAACTTAAAGCCGTTCTTTACGGCATAATCATTGAATCGAGAGCCAAGACCATCAGCCATAGAATCACCGATAAGGAGTACTACTTGATCACGACTTTCTGCTACTTGTGACACTCGAGTTGTCGACGTTGGCAGTGGTTCCATAGACATTTCTTCTACTGAAGCAGAAGTTGTATGAGGAGTAGCAGCTACTGGCATTGCATCTGGCTCTACTGATTTAGCTGGCTTATCCTCTTGTTCACTTATTCCGTTAGCATCCTGCGCAGAAACAGCAGGTGATAACAGGAAAAGAAAGAGTAATACTATAAAATACTTTATTGTTCTCACAACTATTTATTTTTGCGTTTAATGGCGTGGTCATGCCGCCATATCTCTACGCTGTTAATAATATTCTGCCACAAGATGTAGCAGCCTGGCCCCACTGTCGACAGTGGATTCAGATAAGTATGGGCTATCCAAATAGCAAATGCAGTATTCTTCTGCCCTAAAGCTTGTCCCGCATTAATCGTACTGCGGAAGAAATGACCAATATATCTACCAATAGCAAATTGTATCAAGCAAAGCACTAAGGCCAAAAATGCTATCAACAAGAGGAAGATCACAGCTACCTCAGCATGGACGATATTCTTTACCGTTGTACCTGAAACGATGAGTAATGAACATCCCCAAAGATAAAAACTGAGGTTATTCACACTGATTACCCACTGATAGAACCTGCATAAAGCGTGCCAATGTTTCGTTATATAAGCTAAAATCATTGGTACTACCAATACCAGACACACCTTATAAAGAATTGCCACAAAGGCACTCCAAAAAGTTAAACCTGCCCCTGACTCAAGCAAGGGAAAGCATACTGGTATCAACAAGGCACAGAGAAAGTTGGAGAGGAATGTATAAGTTGTCATTTCCTCAAGGTTTCCACCTAACTTCTGTGTAACTACTGCAGCAGCAGAGGCACAAGGGCAAATAATACAAGTGAGTAGAGCTTCGAGCAATATGAGCGACTCACCTGTGACATGAAAAAACAAAATTGCCCCAATGACAACCGCAACCATGAACACTTGAGAGAGAGCAATCCAAAGATGCCAACCTACTGGAATTAGCTTACGGAAGTCTACCTTGCAGAAGGTAACGTATAAGACGAGGAACATAAACAATGGAAGAGCTGCGTCAAGGATAGGAGCAAAAAAGTTTGCTGCACCATCCAAGGCTGGAATAAAGGCAAAAACAAGGTATAAAAAGCTACCTGTAGCTATTGACACTGGCAGTGTCCACTCTTTTATAAATTGAATGATTCTCCTCATCTTTTATCATCAAATCAATCTAAATCTCTCCTCTCTCAGAAAGAAAAGTGGTTGCAAAGTTACAAAAAAAGACTGAAAATCAACAATATAATTCAAAAAACGTAAAAATGATTAAGACAAATTCAGAGTTTACAATAATAAAATACAGCCATTAAACGACAAAAAATAAAGACAAAAATCCCACCAACTTCGCAGTTGGTGGGACCCATTCAAGTATATATGAAGCTATAGAAAAGCGATTAGCTTTTGTTATCTTTCGCGCAGACCATTTACTGCTCCAACAGTCTTCTTAGCATAGTCATTCTCCTTAGCTGAACCGAAAGAAGCCTTGCTTGAAGCTCTTGTCAACGCATTTTGAGCCTTTGCATTTGCTGGTCTCTGACGAGCAAGATTGAAGTTCATAACATCTGTTGTGTTTGTACTACGTGCCATGCCAAAGAAAGTATCATAACCCTTTGCTTGCTGATATCCTAAGTGGAATCCTTCAGTAGAGGAATTCATGACAAGACGGAAGATAGTTCCACTATTAGTGTACTTGATGTAGATGTCTCCATTATTATCGATATTCCAAGAGAATGCAAGTGTTTGTGTGTTACCTTGTGCATCAGTATCTACCTCAACACCATTACCCTGAAGAGAATTAGCAGACGAATTGTACTGGAAGAACTTCATATTAGCGTGGAAAGAACTACTCAAACGCTGTCCTGTTTTATTATCAGTGTACTCAATAGTCATACTTCCAGCCCACTCACCAGTCAATGTCTGTGCCTCCTCAACAAGGCGACTAACCTGTGTATTCTGCTCCTGACGATAGTTATTATCCCAGTTATAATATCTATTACTTCCAACAGCATCCATGAAAGCATAGAACTCTGAGGTTGTTGCTTCTGGATAGTTATAATAGAACCAGTTATAAGCTGTATAATAACTTGATCCATCTGGATACTGATATAGATAATTACGTACGGCAGATGTTACCAAGTTATCATAGTAATCATCGTCACAGCTTGTCAATGCCAATGGACTCACAACTATTGCAAGTGCCAAAAATAATTTAGTGATTCGTTTCATATTCATATCCAATTAAATTCTTATTCTTTCTTTGTTTACTGATGCAAAAATAGTGAAATTATAAGATGATAATCGAGTAAATACACTATTTGAAGATAGGGAAATCCCTATTAAAGAAGATTCCGCTCCATATCATCAACCCGAATAAAGAATCTCCAATAATCTATTACGAATTAAATCTATTACTAAAAAACTCCTAAACAATGAAGGAGGAAACAAATAAAATTCGTACATTTGCAACACACAAATAAGTAAACTATATAAAGAGAAGATAAGAAACAGAAATGAGAACAGTTTATGAATTCTCTGTCAAAGACAGAAAAGGTAAGGCATTTTCACTGAAAGAGTTTTCTAATGAGGTGTTGCTGATTGTAAACACAGCTACTAAATGTGGCTTCACACCAACTTATGAGGAGTTGGAGGCACTCTATGAGAAGTACCATGCACAAGGATTTGAAGTACTTGACTTCCCTTGCAACCAGTTTGGACAGCAGGCACCAGGTACAGACGAAAGTATCCATGAGTTCTGCAAACTTACATACGGCACAAAATTCCCACGCTTTAAGAAGGTAAAGGTTAACGGCGAAGACGCTGACCCTCTCTTCAAGTTCCTCAAGGAACAGAAGGGCTTTGCTGGTTGGGACGAGTCACACGAGCTCTATCCTATTCTCGATAAGATGCTTTCTGAGGCTGATCCTAACTATAAGGAGAGTGCGGAGATTAAGTGGAACTTCACCAAGTTTCTTATCAATAAGAAGGGACAGGTTGTTGCTCGCTTTGAACCAACAGAGAGTTTTGAGAATATCTCAAAGCAGATTGAAGAGTTACTATAGAAAAAAATGACTTGCAAATAACTCTCTCTTAAAGAGAAAAAGCTATTGGCAAGATAACATACAAACAAAAGATAAAAGGCAAAGGGTTTAGTGCTCTTTGCCTTTTATTATTTATCATATTTATTGCTATCCAGTAAACATAAGCCTACTTACTTCATATTTTGGATTTACTTGCATCAGATATGTTTTTTCCTAATGTCTGTTTGCCTTTACTATCGTAAGATATTGCAAGGTAATTAGCACTCAGCACCAATGGTGCTGAGCAACAACACAATGCGTGCTAAGCAACAACACATAAGTTAAACACGCAAAGTAAGTGTTAAGCTTACTTCATTTCGGAATCCAAGCCCTACTTTCTTGCAGGAAGAAAGAAGCATGCTAAGAATGTTATCAATCCATTCAGCATCAACAATTCATAGCCAAACTTATAACCAGTAGTCTTCGAAACAATTGAATCTAAAGCAAAACAAAGAAGTGGACTGGCTACTGCTATATATGGAGTTAACCTATCATTTACAGCTCGCTTGGTACATAAGCCAAAAGCAAAGAGTCCTAAAAGTGGTCCGTATGTATAAGAAGCTATCGTGTAAATAGCATCTATCAAACTTGTTGAATTGACATAACGGAAGATGAGAATGAATAGAATAAACACAATAGACATACCAATATGTGCCTGCTTACGCAACTTTTCATCCTTTGGACGATTACAGATATCTACACAATAAGTTGTTGTTAAGGCTGTTAAGGCAGAGTCTGCACTGGAGAAACACGCCGCAACAATTCCAATCGTAAAGAGAATGACAACCAAAGTTCCTAATTGTCCACCTGCGACGGCCTGTAACATAAGATTATCTGGCACATCAGGTAAAGCTTGACCTATACTATTAAAGTACATCATCAACAACACCCCAAGAGAGAGAAAGAGTAAGTTAGCTGGTGCAAAGGCGAAACCATAGGTACACATATCCTTCTGTGCCTCACGCAAGGTCTTACAAGTAAGATTCTTTTGCATCATGTCTTGGTCAAGTCCCGTCATAACAATAACAATAAAAATACCGCTAAGGAACTGTTTCCAAAAGTTCTGTTTTGATACCCAGTCATCAAATACAAAAATTCGAGAATGACTGTCATTGACTATCGCATGAGCTGCTTCAGGAAGCGACATTCCCAATGCCTCGACAACCTTATATATAATCAGAATAAGCGCAAGGAGCATACAAAGGGTCTGAAAAGTGTCTGTCAACACCAGTGTACGAATTCCTCCCCGACGCGTATAAAGCCAAATGAGTGCCACAAGAGCAACAACGGTTATAGGGAAAGGGATGCCGTAGGCATCTAATACAAAACGTTGAAGTATCATACAGACAACATAGAAGCGCACTGCAGCACCTGTCATCTTAGACAATAGGAAGAAAGAAGCGCCCGTCTTATAGCTATGATTGCCTAAACGTGTTTGAAGATAAGAGTATATAGTTGTCAACTTCAGACGATAATAAACAGGAAGTAGCAGAAACGCCACTGCAAAATAACCAAGGATAAAACCTAAACAAGTCTGCATATAGGTCATATCACTCAACATTACCATACCCGGAACGCTAACAAAAGTGACACCAGAAATGCTGGCACCAATCATTCCAAAAGCAACAAGATACCAAGGCGACTGTCCGTTTGCACGGAAAAAAGCTTCGTTATCTGCTTTATGTCCTGTTATTCTACTTATCAACAATAAGATGCAAAAATATGCAAGAATAGTAGCGATTATTATCATAATGGCAGCAAAATTACTAAAAAATATAATCATTCCATGCATTTAGAAAATCTTATTTTGTAACTTTGTGAAACATCATCTTTCAGATAACATTTATCAATTGTATAATTAAGTAACAGTATGGCACAATAGAAAAGATTTATACTTGACGAGAAAGATAGAAGACAGAGTTCATTGCAGCAGAGCCAAACAGCTGTCCAAAGCTGACACGTGGTAAGTTTGAATATAACTTCGGTGATGAGGCTGGATATACTCCATTGTTGCCAATGTACATACTTGGACATGATTTCAAGCCAGCAAACATCCATGCAGGTGGTTTGCGCTACCATGGTGTAGGTGTTATCGTAAGCCAATTGCTTAAAGATGGCTATATGTACGGAATGGATATACCACAATTAGAAAGCTTCGAGGCAGGCATCCTCTTCTCTCGCACAGAAGGAATTATCCCCGCACCAGAGAGCTATCACGCCATTGCAGCTGCCATTCGAGAAGCAAAGAAGGCAAAGGAAACTGGAAAGAAGATATTTTCCTATTCTGTCTCTCAGGACATGGACTCATTGATATGACGGCATACGACACTTATATCAATGGTGATTTGAGGAACTATACGCTCACTAACGAAGACATTGAGAAGAATCTTGGCACTGTACCAAAAATATAAGAACAAGAGGTAACACGCTATTATAAAGTACAATAAAGTAACAAGCACTTTGTAGACAATGCCACAAAGTGCCTGTAATCATTTATAGATAGAGATTATATCTTCTTGATGTTATCTGCTTGTAATGCAGCACCTATAGCTGTACAATACTCTGAATTCTTCGGAATAATAAAGCGAACGTCATAAATCTTTTCCATTACAGGGAAGAGAAGTTCGCATTGTGGTAACAAACTAAGGTTTCCTATGAGTACGAAATCACGAATATCGCTATTCAAAGAACTCAAGATTGTTGCCGAACCAATAGACTGTAACACCAGACCTATCAAGCCTAAAGCAACATCTTCACGACTGGCATTAGCCTGAGCATTGGCAAAGAGAGATGCAGTTGCATCCATTGGTAAGCCTGGGAGTGGACTGGTAGAGATGTCCTTAATCTGCAGGTTGATACGAGAAATATCCCCCTTATTGGCTAAAGCAATAATCTCATTGATATTATCCGTCTGCAAAAGCAAACGTGAAAGACCGCTCAACGTACCACCGCCAATACCGATACCACCGATATGACGCACCTCATTGCCGTCACAAAGTACAAGCGAAGTACCCGTACCCATGGAAACAACGATCATACGTTGCAACTTCGACTCAAACTGAGCACCTAAGCCATCAGCCAAAAACTCATCTGCTTTAGCTGTTGGAAGCCCATAAACAGGCTTGTCAATATAGTGAGCACCTACACCCGTAAGCATAACACGCTCAACCTCAGACAGATCTATTCTATTGTCATATAGATATTTTCCAAAAGCTCCATACAAGGACGTTACTGGATCAGTAGCCTTGATACGCAAAGGTTTAATAACCTTTCCCTCTCTGATTCCAACAATCTTAGTTGTTGAAATACCCACATCTATACCGATGGAAATCTTCATACACCTTATATAATTATACAGAAGTCTTGCAAAATCCACTTTCTAAGAGCTGATGAATTAACCAAGATTTACCAGAGTTTACGCTAATCAACCACGCATAAAGATTCGTTTCTACACAGGTGTTGATAACAGTTCACCCCTTAATAATATTGTCTAATCCAACACTCCAGATAAGCATGAAATACAACTTATAATGTCGCAAAGGTACGAAAAACCTTAAAGTTTAGAGCATATACTGAGATATTTTACAAAAAAGACACAAAATTATTTCTCTATTAAGCTGAAAATGAGTATCTTTGCATTCCGTTATAACGAGAGATTAGAAATAAACATCAATAAAGAACAAAATCAAAATGACGAAAGCAGATATCATCAATGAGATTGCAACGTCTACTGGCATTGCCAAGAAGGACGTTTCAGCTGTGGTTGAGTCTTTTATGGAAACTATCAAAGACAGTTTGTTGGAGAAGAAAGAAAATGTATACCTTCGTGGCTTCGGTAGCTTTATCGTTAAGCACCGTGCGGAAAAGACAGCTCGTAACATCTCAAAAAACACGACTATCACTATCCCAGCTCACGATTTCCCAAGCTTCAAGCCAGCAAAGACCTTCATCGAGGATATGAAGAAATAAATTAAACATAAATACAATAACAATTTAAAACAATTTAAAGCTATGCCAAACGGAAAGAAGAAAAAGGGACACAAGATGGCTACGCACAAGCGTAAAAAGAGATTAAGAAAGAACAGACATAAGAGCAAGTAAGCCCCAAGGCTGAAAGACTTATAACTGACTTTCAAAAATATGGCGGGGCGTGTCATCGCAATATACTTCTCTTCCCTGGAAGTGCGACGGCAGGTTCCGCATTTTTATTTTATCTATATGTATCTTTTAGCATAGTTCATGATAACATATATAATAGCTAAAAGATTTGTATAACAAACGAAGAAGATGACAAGCGAAGTAATTATTGATGCCCAACCGAAAGAGATTTCGATAGCGCTGCTCGAAGACAAGCGACTGGTTGAATACCAGCGTGAGCCAAGAGAAGCCAGTTTCTCGGTTGGAAACATCTACGTGGCAAAGGTTAAGAAACTGATGCCAGGGCTTAACGCCTGCTTTGTAGATGTAGGTTATGAGCGTGACGCCTTTCTTCATTATCTTGACTTAGGGAGCCAATTCAACTCCTATGCTAAGTATCTGAAACAGGTTCAGAGCGACCGCAAGAAACTTTATCCCATTCAGAAAGCCACTCGCCTACCCGACTTGCAAAAGGACGGAACAGTTCAAAACACACTGCAGGTAGGACAAGAGGTGATGGTACAGATTGTTAAAGAACCCATTTCCACCAAAGGACCTCGCCTTACAGGCGAAATATCATTCGCTGGCAGATTCCTGGTGCTTATACCATTCGGGCATAAAGTTAGCGTATCTTCTAAAATCAAAAGCGGAGAAGAACGTGCACGCCTCAAACAGCTCATACAGAGTATTACGCCAAAGAATTTCGGTGTAATTGTCCGTACTGTAGCTGAAGGAAAGCGCGTAGCAGAGCTTGACGCTGAGATGAAAGTCCTACTGAGCCGTTGGAATGAAGCAATCACAAAACTGCAGAAAACGCAGGAACGCCCTCAACTTGTTTTTGAGGAGACTGGACGTGCTGTTGCTATGCTGCGTGACCTCTTCAATCCAACCTACGAAAACATCTACGTCAACGACGACGAGATTTGCACTGCCGTTCGACACTATGTCTCTCTAATAGCCCCTGAAAAGGCGGGCATTGTGAAGAAGTACACTGGTAAGGTGCCAATCTTTGACAACTTTGACGTTACGAAGCAAATTAAATCAAGCTTCGGCAAGACCATAAACTATGGTCATGGCTGCTACCTCATCATCGAACACACAGAGGCAATGCACGTTGTAGATGTGAATAGTGGAAACAGAACGAAAGAAAAAGCACAGGAACAGAATGCTCTTGACACTAACCTTGGTGCTGCCGACGAGTTAGCCCGCCAGCTTCGACTGCGTGATATGGGTGGAATCATTGTCGTTGACTTTATCGACATGAATCTTGCTGAAGACCGCCAGATGCTGTATGAGCGTATGTGTAAGAACATGCAGAAGGACCGTGCACGTCACAATATCCTTCCATTGAGCAAGTTCGGACTTATGCAGATTACTCGCCAGCGTGTACGTCCAGTGATGGATGTGGATGTAGATGAGAACTGCCCTACTTGTTTCGGTAGTGGTAAAATTCGTTCAAGCATTCTTTTTACCGATCAGTTGGAGCGTAAGATTGACCGATTGGTTAATAAGGTTGGCGTAAAGAAATTCTATTTGCACGTTCACCCATACGTTGCAGCTTACATTAACAAGGGTCTTATTTCCTTGAAGCGTAAGTGGCAAATGAAGTATGGTTGGGGTGTAAATATCATTCCTTCACAGAAACTTGCTTATTTGCAGTATGAGTTCTATGACGCAAAACAGCAGTTCATTGATATGAAGGAACAGAACGACAAATCCTGAACAAACTACTAAGTCGTTAGATAAAACGAAAGGTTTACAACATTAGTAATCCGCTACCTATGATATACAAGGTGGCGGATTTCTTTTTAGCTCAACTTTTATTTTTCATAAAGGCATAGACATCAAACCTAACAAACAGCTAATTTGTCAACATTTTTCTCCTACTCTATTTTTATTGAGCCTTAATTGCATTCGAATTAACGCCTAATTGGCTTCTTAAAGATGCCCTTTTGAGGTCTTACTAACGCCCTTTTGAAGCCTAACTAAGCAACTTTAACAAACCAACTTTGTAACTATCTAATAACAAGAGAGTTACAAAGGAACGTAAAACTGTGTTTTTAAGCACCATTAAGAGGATTAAAGGACTGAAAAATGTTAAGTATTTTCATAACAACAAAACGCCCTCACTTGTCATCATTCAGACAAGTGAGGGCGTTGTTTTTATTGATAGAGAAATGAATTAAGCAGAAATTACCTTAAAGCGAATGCGGAAAGTGCGCTTTTGCTCGTCCCAATTAGTCCCTAACATTTCAAAACGACCAACCTGAGCCGTTGAACGAACGTGCTTGCCAATACAAAGACAAACGTCAAAATCACCAATACGAACCAGACGCAACATCTCTGAAGCATCTTCTGGGAGTTTATCAATCGAAACACCCTCAGGGATATTATTGCGGTCGACCATTTCAAAAGTTACGGGCAAGTCTTCAGCAATCAGACGATTCATCTCATCCTCTATCGTCTTTTCCTCTTTACGATCAGGCTTATGATCAAGGATGAAAGTCATCTTGCTCTTCTTCCGTTCGATGTGAGCATTGTTGCTGCGCTCTGTGCCAAACATACGAATCATCACCTGATTCAGCAGGTGTTCTGCCGTATGAGCTGGAGGAAACTCCTCTTTGTTATGCGAATTCAATACGTAATCCACAGCCTACTTTTTTATATTAAACTTATAAATTCTACCATAGTTTGCCTCAACATCTAATGCAACCTGACCATCACGCTTCAAGTCTACAACCTTTGTAAAGCCTGAAAGTAAGTCGGTCATTTCCACTTCCTTTTCTGGAATACCGAGGAAGTCGAATGCATGAGCAGGGATAGTGACATTGATTTGTACTCGTTCTTGGTCGAAGTTAGCAACAACTAACAACACTTCATCGTCTGCCTTACGTAAGAAAGCAAACTGTTTATGAGGATTAAACTGGTGGCTCTGCTGGTTGACATACATTAAATCGAAGGTCAGTCCCTCACGAACAGCTTTCTCACGATTACAGAAACGGAGAAGTCCTTGATAGACCAGTGAGAGTTTCTTCTCATCTGTTGTCAAAGCATCACGATTAAAGAAGCCTTTATAGATAGCATCACTCGTCCAATAATCAAAGATTGTTGAGCGACCATCTTGTCCAGAGAATCCTTCCTTGTCCATTCCTCTTTCGCCAAATTCCTGTCCAGCATATACCATAACGGGATTCTGTTGAAGCAGAGCAGACACAATCATACCAGGAACTCCCTTCCAAGGATTACCCGCAAAGAAATCAGAAGCAATACGCTGCTCGTCATGATTCTCAAGGAAATAGAGCATGTGATCACGTATATCGTCAACCTTTTGCCACTCATACGTAATAGAAGAAGCAGGATGCTCGTCGCACATCACCCCACGAACACAGTCGTACATTCCCACCTTGTCATAGAGATAGTCGAAACCTGACTCAACATACATACGATATTGATTAGGATCATAGACCTCACCAATAAATATCATCTCAGGATAACGCTCCTTAACCTGCTGTGTTGCGTATGCCCAAAACTCATGTGGAACCATCTCAGCCATGTCACAGCGAAAGCCATCAACACCCTTTCCTGCCCAGAAAAGAAGAATATCAGTCATCTTCTTCCATGTAGAAGGGAGAGGATGAAAGTGGTAGCTTCTGCCGCCTGCATCACAATAGTCTACACCATAGTTTAGCTTAATGGTTTCATACCAGTCATTCTGCTGCGGGTGAGAATCGAAACGATCGTTACCAGTACACTTGGCTGGGAACTCATGATAAGCCTCAGCCTCATGAGCGTATGTATTCTCAACAACTCCAGAGAGGTCAAGCTGTTCGCCCGGACAGTAATAGAAATTGTTCTGCGCATCAAAGTGCTTTCCTGTATCATCACCTTCTCCAAGATCTTCAACACCCTGTGGCTTAGCAATGCTCTTATATTGGCGAGCAACATGATTAGGTACAAAGTCAATGATAATCTTCATACCTTCAGCATGTGTACGAGCAACTAAGGACTCAAACTCTGCCATACGTGCATCTACATCTACCGCAATATCTGGGTCGATATCATAATAATCGGTAATAGCATAAGGCGAACCAGCACGTCCCTTTACAACACGAGGGTTCTGCATTGGTATGCCGAAGGCTGAATAGTCAGTGCATGTAGCGTGACGGATAACACCTGTGTACCAAAGATGAGTGACACCGAGGTCATGGATACGACGTAGCACATCCTTGTCGAAGTCATTCATCTTTCCTGCTCCGTTCTCTGCTAAGGTACCATTCTCCTTCTTTGTAAGATTCTTATTACCGAAAGTACGGGTGAAGACTTGATAGATAACTAATTTAGTTTTCATACATATAAAAGAAAGAAAGCCCCTCCTTCGTCCCCTCCCTAATTTAAGGAAGAGGATGGAAGAGGGGTTATTCGCTTAATAATAATGTAGGACTATACACCGTGTGCATTAACGGTCTTGTCAATGCGACCAAGCATACCCTGCAAAGCAGCACCAGGTCCGCACTCAACGAATTCTGTAGCACCATCAGCAATCATATTCTGTGCGCTCTTTGTCCAACGTACGCTTGATGTAAGCTGAGCGATGAGGTTCTTCTGAATCTCAGCTGGATCTGTATGTGGCAAAGCATCTACGTTCTGATAAACAGGGCACTTTGGTGCATTGAATGTAGTTGCCTCGATAGCAGCCTGCAACTCATCCTTAGCTGGCTGCATCAATGGAGAGTGGAAAGCACCACCTACCTTCAATGGCAATGCACGCTTAGCACCAGCCGCCTTCATCAACTCGCAAGCCTCATTGATACCCTCTATTGAACCAGAGATAACCAACTGACCAGGGCAGTTGAAGTTAGCTGCAACACATACCTTACCTTCTTTTGAAACAGATGCACAGATTTCCTCAACCTTCTCATCAGCCAAACCGATGATTGCTGCCATAGTACCCGGATTCTGCTCACAAGCCTTCTGCATAGCATTAGCACGAGCTGCAACGAGTTTCAAACCATCTTCAAAGCTCAACGCACCAGCTGCTACAAGTGCAGAGAACTCACCCAAAGAGTGACCTGCTACCATATCTGGCTTGAACTCATCGCCTAAGCAAAGAGCTGAAATAACGCTATGGAGGAATACTGCAGGCTGAGTAACCTTAGTTTCCTTCAACTGCTCGTCTGTACCAGCAAACATAATCTCGGTTATCTTGAAGCCAAGAATCTCGTCAGCCTTATCAAAAAGTTCCTTTGCTAATGGGTTGTTCTCATAGAGATCCTTACCCATACCAACAAACTGAGATCCCTGTCCAGGGAATACAAATGCTTTCATATACTATTGAATTGTTTAATTATTAATATTCTACAGTGTGCAAAGGTACAGAAAAGAAAGGAGATAGAAAAGAAACTAAGTAAAAAACACTATCTGGGTTGCATCACACTCCCCTCTCATAAATATAATTAATTTGTATTCATCTTATCTTGTACTAACTCTATTAAAGCTACTAAGTCTGCATAACCAAGTTCTATTGTAGTATATTTCCAACAATACCACCATATATTATCATCAGTTTTCCAGCCTTCTAACTCTCTTTCCACCAATAAAGATTCACAAAAAGTCTTTACTTCTGGTATAAGTTGTTCACTTATATGATGCCTACCAAAGCCATAATATATATTCTTATTCTGAAGATTTTGTTCTATAAGTACTGCAATTTTGTAGTTTTCGCAACAAGGCAATATTATTCCTGCCTTGAGATAGTTGTCATCAGTGCTATGAGGCAACAATTCAAGAGAATTAAATTCCATTCCCAACTTATTACTCCATTCTTCAAATATTTTTTTATATGCCTCAATCATTAAAGCATCTATATAACCTGACAAGTTATCTATCGCACTCTTATTAGCTTTCAAAGCGCGAAGCTGTTCTTCTCCATTTTTATCTTCAAGTTGCAAACTTGAGGTTATAAGATTCTTAATATTTGGATCCATCTTTTTGTATTTATAATTGTTTGTCAATTGTATTAAATAAGCTTTATACTGGTAAATACCAGAAGCCAAGTCTTCCTCCTTACGTGGTATCTCTTGATAATATTCATCTAACCAGTCTATTATATCCTCTTTATAAGAAATATCAACATATTGATTAGAAAAAGAATCTTTAAATTCTCCCCAAGTCTGTTTAGATGCATGTTCATATTGTGTACGCGTAATGTAAATAATAAAAATCTTAGATAACGAATAACCAAGGCATTTACACTTTTCGATATACCTACTTAACTGTTTTGGTTGCTCTTTTGCTCCATGTATCTTATTCTCTATAATAATAGCATACTTATTATGTTCACAAATAAGACCATCAATTCGATACCTCTCAGATGTAATCTGAGGTGAAACCACACTTTCTTCATCAAAAACGAATCTCCTATCATATCTCCTTTTTAAGAAACTAATAAAAGAATGTAAAGTAGTTTTATCCCGAAGCAGGTTTACCAATATCCGACTATGAGCATTCTCATCTGCCCAAACTTCTTCCAATAAATTAAATTTATATGGAAGTTTATTTAATTTTTCACCTAACAACTTCGTTAGTATTAACAACTCTTTGTGACCTAATGGTCTAAACAAATTATTTGGCATCACAATATAATTCTTTTTATAATAGCAACTTTACACTTAAGCACAAATCGGTCATTAGAACACAACATTCATCTATCTTACTTTCCATATTATTTCCTAACATCTTTTTTGTCGATCAGATTAGACTATCTTATTCACTAATGAACGACATGAGCTTGAAAGTTGCTGTCACTACTGTCAGCCTAACATATAACATAAACATCTTATAATGTGTATATTACAAGAAATGTTAAAAGTGACAGCAACTAAAAACAAAATCTATTTAGGTTCTAATGATTGATTTGGATTAAAATTTAAATAAATAACATTATAATTTACCCATCAACGAACAGAAAGCCCCACTCAGAGAAATCGAATGCTTTCATATTCCATTGAAGTGTTTAATTATTAATATTCTACAGTGTGCAAAGATACTGAAAGAAAGGAAATAATGAAGAAATATTCTCTAAAATAGAACATTACTTCTTAAACAAGATTCCTCTTAAATCTACACTATGCTCATTTAAATCACCTTCAAGATTGGTCATGTAAAAGCAGATATTCTTACCATAGAATGTTATTGGAAGAGGATTGTCTGCTTTATCCATCTCATCCAATGTTTTAATAGGAATAGAGATAACATCCTCTACTTTCTTATCATTCAGTATATAGTCCATCGTTATAAACATAGTATCATTCTTTGTATCAAATGAAAAACGTTCTGAAGAATAATCATGTCCTACAATTCTATAAGAAGTATATCCCTTAGGAATTGTACAGAGTGAATCTGAATGTTTACAATCAATATCTACAAAGTGACTTTCTGTTTTAACCTCTGACCTATATAAAAATTCATATATAAAGACTCCCTTTCTATCAACAAGTTCATCTATAGCCAACGTATCAAATGTGCTTGATAAATAGTAAAGTTTATCGGAAAGCTGTTCACCTTGAACTTCTCCTATTTTATTTAATAGTTTCTTATACGTAGCACTATCCATAGGGAAGCTTGTTACGCCATTTTCCACAGCGATCTGCTTTATATCACTTTGCAACTTATTACGTGTAAAAGTAAAGACATTATAAGGCAATACCGTGAGTGTCAGCATCAAAACTGTAAACGAACCTACTATCCATGACAAACGCTTAGACTTTACCACGTAAAGCCCAATGCAAACAGCATAACACCAAAGGTTGAAGGCAAGTAAATATATACGTAATACAGATATTCCATAATCGTTAAAACGACGGATAATACCAATAGACATCAAAAACAATAAGGGTAATACGACTATGGGAAGATAACGCAAAACTAACTGATCAAAGCGTTTCTTCTCTGCTTGAAAATTGATAGGATAAAGCAGATAGACAATGACAATTGTCAGGAACATCAGTGCAGTTACCAACCAACTGACCCAACCATTAGGCAACGTCCACGTTAGAACGATCTTAATAACATAAAGATACAAAGTTAAAAGGTAGACCAAATGAAGTGGTATCACCAAGAAATGTATGACACCATTCATAAACTTATTCTCCGTCCAATTACGAACAGCATATTTATCTTCTCCTGAAGGGGTTTGAAGCACAACTAACGAAGGTGCTAAGAAGAAGAAACAGAAGATAAGGAGATAGAGTACTTGCGTTTCCTCAACATGAAAATCGAACAGAAAAATAAATGACTGTATCAATAACTCCAGACCTAAAAACAAAATTAATGATACAATAAGAGACAAAAAGATATGCTTAACAAAACCTAAGACAAAATTGATTGCAGGTCTATCATCTTTCTGGCCAACAAAAGGAATAACCCAAAGAGCCAATACAATAGCAACACAACAAGCAACACAAGATGCCTTAAAAGAATTATTCAAGGGAAAATTATGCGAGAAGAAAACACAGATAGTCGTCCAAAGAATATTTGATAAAAGATTTATTATCAAGCTTTTCCCTCTGGATTTATTCTCTGAATATAAGTGAACAACATAAGAGAAAACAGTTCCCGACAAAGGCCAAAAGATCATGAAAAACTCTATTCCCGAGTCCAAGTTCTGTCGCTTATGGCTGAATATCCATAAATATACTGTTGCTATAATAATATAACAAAAGGTGAAAGGAAAACGTTTTAACGTATTGACAATATGATCATATTTGTCTGCAAGACTCATTTTATAAAACAGCATCATAAGTATAATTCTTTAAATATAAGTTTCTTCTAACTTAATTATCAAATAAAAGAAATAAGGATAATGGTAGAATTAGTGAATAGACATAACAAGGTGGCGACCAGCTAATAAAGCGATAAAGCCTAATGCAAGGGAGGCAATGATATAAAGGGAGGAAACAATAAAACCATCCCCTCCCTTTAATAACGTTGCATGCTCATTGATAAAGGTTGAGAAGGTTGTAAAACCTCCACAAAAACCAGTAGTAAGCATAAGGCGAACAGCTGGACTAACTCCTCCATTATCACTGGATAATGAGGAAAAAACACCTATAAGGAAACATCCAAGTACGTTGACGACCATTGTTCCCAAAGGAAATGAACCAGCTATTGCCAACTGAACATACTTCGAAATAACCATTCGAAGACTGCCACCAACAAAACTTCCAATACCGACTAAGATAATATCCTTTATCATATCTAACAATGATTAGATTTCCCCATAGGGATTAGAAGACCAGATTAAAACCAAATCTAATACCATTCTTTGATATTCCTGGGGCATTCGTATAAGTAAGTCGACGAACGTAATCAACCTCCAAACACTTGAAGATATTATGTACTCCGACAACAAACTCCATGTAAGGATCGCGCGTCATAACACGTGTATCGACAGGGAACTTATACAATTCTGTATCATTGGCATTCTGTGGTAAGTATGGGTTATTCTTATCTGTTAAGTGTCCCCACATTCCTTTAAAGGCAACATACTCACGCCACTTCAGTTTCTTAATAAGTGGAAGACGGTTGAAAATCTTACCTTCTAAGTCCCACGCAAGATTAAACTGTGCATATCGGTCATTAAGGAATTCAAGTCCTTTCATAAGGTTGAACGTTCCTTGATGTTCAAAATAAGACGTATTCACAGGAGGAGTGATAAGGAATTGGAATGGTACCTTATTCCATTGTGCACCACCTTGTACACGCGTATCAATGTGGCCCCAGCTACCTAACCAGAAACGCTTATAAATAGAAACCTCAGTAAGATTACTATTAAAGTCACCCCCCAAGAAATGCTTAATACCCATTGTATGCGTAACGTTGAACTCTGGCGCATCAAGATTTACAGTCATACGCTTTTGCTTCGAGTTCACATAAGACTGTCCAGGACGATAATTAAAACCAAGGATAACCTCGCTCATACGAAGTTTATCTACCAGCGTACCATCCATCTTCTCATATACAAGTTTACCTGTTGGCCTGTTACTCTCTGTTCGAAGTTCCAAGCTTGTAGCCAAACCATAATCAGTCTCCCAATTAAAGTTTATCTTCTGACGATTAACAAAATACATCTGCTCAACCTTCACAGGGCGGAAAGTCATAAAGATATTATCCTTATTGTGCTTCAGATACTTATCTGATGGAGACTCTACGTCACTTGTTGATTCGAAAGAAATAGTACGTACAGGGAATTCTATTGGCTGATACTCTGGCTTATTGAATGAGTAAGTAACCTTAGCATCATAATAACTGCGTCGTGACTTCGTACCATAAGCATAGTAACCCTCAAAGAACCAATGAGGATTAAACTTAGCTGTTGTACGAGCAGAGGCACGCAAGCGAATACCATCAATAAAGTTCTTTGAGATGAAAGTATTGACAGGGCCGATATCAAACTTACTTGGCTTATCTTCAGAACCTGTTTCAATAAAGTTCTCTATCAAAGCCTTAGATGCAAATATCACCCACTTAAAATGCTTAGTATTTGCCATTCGCTTGATAAATGAGTCCATCCCAGCCTCACTTTTCGTCAGTTGCGTTGTTCTGTGTGCTGCCCAAAACTCATTATCACGCATCTTAGCATTGGTATCGTATATGATCTTTGCTTTACCCTTAAACTGTTTATCCTCGATAGGAGCAAAGGCATAATTTGTCATACCAGTCGTACGAATAACAATAGCACGTTGCAGGAGGTCTGTCAGCTTTAACTCAGCAATCATGTTGTCTGTTGTCAAAGCCCACTCTCCATTGCTTAACTTTGTGAATTCCTGCTGAAACTTCATTGCATCAACAAAGTTAACACCTGTATTAGCTGGCAACTGCATATCACACTTCTTCACATGAAGCGAACTATCATTCAATACATATAACTCACCACGGAATCCAAAGTCCTGCTGGTTGGCTGGCATAAACTGCAAACGAATACACTGGTCCTGATTTACATAGACTGTATCGTCAATATAGAAATGATAGAATGAAATAGCAGTAGAACCAATTGGAGAAGGGAAACGCTTCTGAAGCAGGTCAATATGGTCATCATAAAGATTGATATCCTTAAAGAGATCCTTCACTATTGTATTCAAAGCCTCACCCGTCTGTATAAGTTTTGAAATACCCTTAGTAGACTGTCCCAACACAATATCTTTCTCATCACGTGGACTCTTACGATAAAGATGCTGCGTAAGCGTCTCATCGACAGAGATTGGAAGAATAAGTTTGTTATTATAAGGACAAGTCTCCACTTGATCAAGCAGCCAAGGAGCCTTCTTAAACATAGAGCCTTCAAGTTCATCAGGTGTAAGGTTATTAATAGCCATTGTCACCTTCTGATACTTATCATACTGATAGTAATCATGATTTTCTAAGTGAGTTTGCTTCTTCGCAGCAATAACTCGCCTCATTAACTCTACTGCAGGATTATCCTTACGCGAATACTTATGACGACGTTTAGCCTTCACTACAATACCCTGCAACTGCTTAGAATCAGCGATAAGTGTCACCTTCAACTCTCTTGCAGTATGAGCAGTAATCTTAATATAACGTGGTTTGTAACCTATTGCTGTAATAGTGAGTTGTTCACCCACCTTTCGTGCTATGGAGAAATGACCATTCGCATCACTTGAAGCACCTAACTTCAGATTACGATAGACAGCATTCGCATAAGGAATACTATCTCCCGTCTGCCAGTCAACCACATAACATTGAATGAGCGTACTATCTATCACTGCTGGTTTAGCAGCTATCTTAGCTAAAGAATCCATCATTTGCAGCAGTGAATCAGTAGCAATAACCATTGAGTCTGTTGATGACAATAATGAATCCTTACCTAACAATAAAGAGTCAATATGCATAACATAAGGCTTTGAATTAAAATACAAAGGCTTAAATGTATATGCTTGCGCCGCAAATGAAACGAACAAAAAGAGGAGAGAAATTATTACTCTACCTTTTATCATTCGTAGTCCTTCTCTTGTCTTATCAAAGACAAAACATTTATGCGTGTATTTATTTTGGCTCAATAATCTATTCATATCTTATTTTAGTTTTAGGATAATGCAGAACAGCTCACTATAGCTATTCTGCACCCAAATATTTTCTAATCCCATAAAGGAATTAGAAGAACTTCTCAAAGGATAGAGAAGATTACTAATCAAGTTCTTCATCTGCATCATATCCACCCATTTCTCGGATAGCATTCTTCAGCATTGTGTACTGTTCAAAGAGGTTGTTGACAGCTTCCTCACCACGGGTAAAATCGTGCATTGGACTCTTGAGGAAGATACTCAAGAAACGCTGAATACCATAACGACCAGCCCTTGCAGCAAGGTCTGAAAGCAATGTAAGGTCAAGAAGCAATGGTGCAGCAAGGATGGAATCACGACAAAGGAAATTAATCTTTATCTGCATTGGGTAACCCATCCAGCCAAAGATATCAATATTGTCCCATCCCTCCTTATCGTCATTACGAGGTGGATAATAATTGATACGCACTTTATGATAGATATTACCATAAAGATCGGGCTGTTCATCAGCTCTACAAATTGTTTCAAGTGTTGACAACTTACTTACTTCCTTTGTGTGGAAATTAGCTGGTTCATCAAGAACCAAGCCATCACGATTACCCAAGATGTTCGTTGAGAACCAACCTGCAAGACCAAGGTTACGTGTCTTGATAATAGGAGCAAAGCCCGACTTAACCAATGTCTGACCAGTCTTAAAGTCCTTACCTGCAATAGGCATACGTGTCTTCTCAGCCAACTCCCACATAGCAGGTATATCAACCGTTGTATTAGGAGCACCCATAATAAACGGACAACTTTCTGTCAACGCCGCATATGCATAACACATAGACGGAGCAATATGCTCTCTGTCATCTGCCTTCATAGCCGACTCCAATTGCTCAAGTGTCTTATGATATGCCTCGTCGTATGGTACATAAATCTCGGTAGAAGCTGCCCAGATAACAACTACACGCTCACAGCCATGCTCTTTCTTAAAGTTCTGAATGTCTTTCTGCAATTCCAACACCATATCCCAGCGTGTCTTACAGTCTTTAACATTGTCACCATCCAATCGCTTAGCATAGTTTCGATCGAAAGCAGCTTTCAGGGGCTTGATAGCCATCAGTTCCTCACGTACAGGTTCGATATCCTTTGCCTTCAACACTTCAGCATATACTGCAGCCTGATAAGCATTCTGAGGATACACATCCCATGTACCAAAGACGATATCGTCTAAGTTTGCCAATGGAACAATATCTTTGTAATGAAGATATTTCTTATCTGCTCCGCGTCCTACACGGATTTTATCATATTGAGTCATAGAGCCGATAGGCTTCGTAAGACCCTTGCGTGTCATTAACACTCCAGTCATGAAGGTCGTAGCAACAGCGCCGCAACCAACGACCATTATTCCTAATCTGCCTTCTGCAGGCTTTACGTTTGTTTGCTTCATGATTAATACTGCAATATTTAATTAACGCATTAAAGCGGCGTATATTGTCTTAATATAGGTTGTAGTTCAACTAAATTCTTAATAACATAATCTGCCACACACGTTGTTGGCTCTTCCGACGTCCACCCTTCACCTTTTAACCAAATTGTATGGCAACCCATTTCATGAGCTGGAAGTATATCTTTTGTGTAGCTGTCACCAATCACAACAACGTTCTCAGCCTTCTCATCCAAAGATTTCACAGCTAAATTAAAAATCTGTGAATCAGGCTTTCGAACACCAACAACAGCACTTTCTGTTACTGTCTCAAAATAAGAAGATAAATCAAACTCCTCAAGAACAACCGACATATTCCCATAGAAGTTTGTTACCAAGCCTAACCTATGGTTCTTCTTTAACTCAGATAGGACTCGCCTACTCTCTGATATATTGGTTTTTACCTTCTCATAAATATCATTCAACAGAATTCTTTGCATCCGTTCAGCCTCAACCTTATCTGTCGCTAACCAGCCACAACTAAGTAAGTATTCAAACTCTATACTTAACTTATTCGTTAACATCGAGAAGAATGTGTCATGTGCCTGTATAATAGGCAGCTTCCCTAAGGTACGCTCTGCATGTACATAGGCTTCACGAAACTGCTCTTCGGTCACAGGAATTTCATTTCTTTTGTATGCATACCAAAGAAACTTGCCAATGACAACCTGCAGTATCAAGTGTGCCTCCAAAGTCAAAGAGAAGAGTTAATCTTCTCTCCTCACTACACTGAGAAGCGTGTATTGTTTCTGCTTTTAAAGATATATCGTCTAATTCTTTGTTCATTCTAAAATGGTTTAAGCTATAATAGATTATAATAGACTGTTATTCAACACTAAAAGATAAGCATTAAAAGTATTTCTTCAACATATATTCAACCCTAATTATAGTCTAAGAAACATATTATTTACTCCTTTGGCATGAGACTTTTACATAAATCTTCGTGCCGTTTGTGCATATAGATGTACAACAAACTATATAAACTTATCTCAAACACAAAGTATATCCACGGACAATTCAACAAGCAAGTGACGTAGATAAGAATAGCACGACTATTGAACGAAAGAAAATTTGTAAAAGGCATCAGCGGTCTGCTACCAGCTAAGAAGCGGTCTTTGAGCTTCTGTGGTACCTTATCTATTCCTCTGTACTTCTCAATCAATGCCGTATGAAACTTCTGAAAAGCAGGAGTTCTACGCTCCTGACTTCTACAATAACGTTGATAATTACTATGAAATGCACGATCCCAAAAGACACCCTTCTTTCCCTTCAAATCTTCAACAATAGCATGTTCGCGTTCGTATGAGTCAAGTTCTGAACCTTCTTTACCCTTCAAGAAATAAAGATGAATTTGTCGATAATAATCACTTAACGAACTTTGTGGGGAGTGACATAGCAAACTTGCAACAACTGCCAAACCTAATCCCCAAAAGCCCCACACCTCTGATGTACCAGGCATTGGCTGATACCACAGTCGTAAGACAATAGCAAGATAGATTGAGAAAAACCACACATCGCCTGCAAAACCATCTAAACAGCGACCTTTCATAGACTGTTGACGAGTAAGCCGTGCCAACTGTCCGTCTGTTGAATCACAAAAGTTTGCTAACATCAAGAGAATAATTCCGATGATATTATGCAAGGTATCTGTAAAATAAAACATTACACCCGCACCAATTCCAAGGAAGATAGAAAGGATGGTGATAGTATTAGGCGTAACACCCAAGCGATGCCAGAACAAGGCAAATGCTAAACCGATAGGCCGAGTAAAATAAATATCAAGCCATTCTTCCGTGTCCATAGACTTGAAAGAGGCACGAAGTAGACTGAGAAATCCCATCTTACCATCTTGCCCTTCTCCCAAATAAGGCGAAGAGGGCTGAGCTGCAAAATGAGCGTTGTCCCTTGTTTGCTGAGCAGATGTTCTATTATTTTGTTCTTCTTTTGTCATTGTATTCTGATTATTTATAAACAATTCGAGTTGAGGAATAATTGACTATCAATCAACTACGACTATTCATATCGTCCTTACACTTCTCGTTTAAGGAGGTTTTACGAGAAGCCTCAACCTTCTGTTTCATCCGTCCAACGATAGCTTTTGCCGCTTCTTCTCTACATCTTGAGAAACTGGGGAAGTCATTAAAATCAATGATAACATAACTGCCGTCTTCCCTTACTATCGCATCACCACCATAAATAGGCGTCTGTAATAAACAAGCTAACTTCTCCGCATCAGCTTGCAAGTTAGAAGATGAAAATGGATAATATTGTGGTTTACCATTCCTTTCTTCATCACCAAACTTTGTTTCAGTATCATCACCAGAATAATAATAACGGAAAAAGTCAGTATCTTCAACGCCATAGAACTTCACAACGTCACCTTTCACATGTGCTTGTATCACGATGTTTATGATACCACGCTGCATAAAAGCAGATTTCACATTTTCGACTTCTGTCCAATCTTGACAGAAACAGACATCTTCTTTACTTTGTGCCGATGCATCAGCGCGCTTTACCCAATAACCATCATTACCTTCATCAGGTGGAAATGGGAGATGGTTTTCACGCATCACCTTATCTATATTACTCCTTTGACAAGCCCAAACACCAGCCGATGGATTAAGAACTTGTATGCCACTCTGCTCCAATTGCTCAAGACACTCTAAAGCCTTTGTGCTTCGAGCCATAGAAATAATTTGGCAATAGACATTTGCAGAATCTACTGATTCTGATGAAACGGACTGATTATAAGTACTAAAACGATTGACAAAATCATCTTCACTTATTATCGTGGCATCCTCTAAAAGACTACCAACCTCTTGCAATACAGCTAAGTCTTTCTCCTCAGAGTTAGGAGAATAGCATAATGCACGTTGTATCAATAAGGTTTTCCCTTTATAATAAGGAGATAAGTTCTTTACCCCTTCATCAGCCTTCCTTATATCTTCTATATGGTCGATATCAAACACCTTTGTCAGTGGATAAGCTTCCATACGCAAACCTGCTTCAACCAGAGCACGCTGAAAATTACGCATCCTGCCCTCACCTTTTTCTATACACGATTCAAGAATATCAAGCGAAGAAGCTGTCAACCCATATATACCTGCAGAAATAAAACGAGAATCTACTTGTGCATTATCGTAATAGCCATTAATCCGCATGACATTGTCAACACCAACATAAAGTGGTTTTTCATCATCGATATAATCTGTAACACCCATTAAAGCGGCTGTCCCATGTGCTATCTTATCTTGAAGGATAAGACGTAATCGTGAAATTCACTTTCATCAAAGAGAGTATCGACAGTTGTTAGGATAAAAGGCTCATCACAAAGAAAGTCGCGCAATTCATAGAAACTATGCATTGAACTCGGCGTTGACTTTACGACAAAACGCAACGGGATGGGCAAACCATTCAAACCTTTGGCTTGTATCATCTTCAAATGATTTGCCACATCAAACATCTGCTCATTACAGATAACAACAATCTCCGTGGCATTATTTTCCATGAAAATCCTTATTAATCTGTCTATGAGCCGTTCTCCCCTTACCTTCACCAATGGTTTGGGTTCGGTGACACCTTCTTGAGCCAGTCGTGAACCATCGCCAGCTGCAATAATTGCGAATTTCATCCCTGCAAAGATACATAATTCTAAGGAGATAAGACCCTTTCTCGGTAACGTTTTTCTACTTAAATATAACCCAAAAGAAACTTTTATAATACTTTTATCTACTTACAAGCCTTAATACTTAACTAACCCCTCTGAAAGTGACAGAAGACAAATAAGATAAATAAAATAATAACAGCCTCATTGGAGTACATAAGAGCACAAAGAAATTTTATTACAAAAACAAGGAGAAAAAGAGACTTAATAACAGCCTAAATCAGTATTTTCAACTACTCTTGTAACCAAAAGACTATCAAACAATTACAAGACCGTAAAGTAAAAGATGCCTAATTGGACTTCAAAAGGGCGTTAGTTAGACCTCAAAAGGGCATCTTTTGCAAGCCAATTGGGCGTCTTTTCGAAGCCTAAAGGGCACATATTACTTTTTAATAGTTAGAAAATTTATTACATTTAATGAAATACATAGTTCTCATAAAAGTAAAATATAGGTTTCAA
>CAKMOD010000078.1 GCA_927910885.1 uncultured Prevotella sp.
GATACAGTTTTTTTATTCATAGATTTTCAAATGCTGCAAAGGTAGTAAATAAAAGAATTCCGAGAGTTTTCAGCCTACCAAATGTCCATTACGCCTATTTGGTGTAGTTTTTCTTTTCTGTTTAATGTAGGTTATATAAAAAAGCCGCACTTAATCACAAAAGTAACTAAGTGCGGATATGTATTTGTTTTTCTTTTGATTAACTGTCAGTGATAACCAATATTACCTTAACTTCTTACTCATTCTTCCATCAGGTGTCACTCTCAATTCGATAACGTATGTTGTGTCGGCATCAGGGATTCCGATAATAACATAGTAGTAGAGTGCTTTGGCATCAGCATGTGTAAAATACATCTTACGCAGAATGCTGCGAGAGAGGAAACTTTTAGGGACAAGCGACTGGAACTCCTGCTTGCGGAAGTCATGTGCAAAGACGGGTGTACCATGATTGTACAATCTCAATGATGCAACATTATCAAGATAGATATTGTCAACTTCAATTCCGTTATCGTTATAAGTCGACTTAACCACCTTGTCAGATGTCGTTTGTACATGCACCTTACTCTGGAAATATCCTAAGTCTGTACGGATAATGGTATCTTGTGATTGCTCCAAGAAGGTGTTCATTGCGTAAACATGGTAGTTAAAGGCTGAATAGAGGGCTTTGTCATTACTCTTTATTAACTTTACTTCATCGCCATTTTGGTTGGCAAATTTTAGTAGGTGTGCCGCCTGCTTTTCTATTTTATAGCCATGAATGTTTTGACCTTGCAGGTAGAGTGTATCTTGATAAACCCAGAAGCGTACAGGCATACTTGCTGAGTCAGGGTAGAAGATGCTATCTCCCTTTACCAACATAGCAGGGTCACTGTTCTCTCCATTGGTCCATAAGCCCTGTAACATCTCTTTTGCTTGCTTGTCCTCGTGTTGCTGTTGATAATCAGCTCCACGATTGCGACAAGCTGTCAAAAGAACCAGTAATGTTAATATGCAAACAAATAACTTCTGTTTCATCTTTACTGATACATAGTCGAACGCAACGATAGTACGTTCGTAAATAAATTTGTTATGTCAGACGCATGATTACTGCGGCCAATATTGTAAAATATTCTGGTGTTTATTCAAATACCTTTACGTCCTTCAAAGCCAATCCCTTATTAAGGTCTTTGTCTGAAAGTACGACATCCTTCACGTCGATAGGCCACTTAACACCTACAGTTTCATCATTCCAGCGGAGGCTCGCCTCTGTCTGTGGAGAGTAGACATTATCTACCTTATAAGTAAAGATAGCCTCGTCAGAAAGAACAAGGAAACCATGTGCAAAGCCACGTGGTACGAAGAACTGACGCTTGTTGTCCTCAGACAGTTCAACCATAACATACTTGCCGAATGTAGGTGAGCTCTTGCGAAGGTCAACGGCAACGTCAACTACCTTACCCTTGATGACACGCACCAGCTTAGCTTGTGCGGTATCGCCCTCTTGATAATGTAATCCACGCAGAACACCATAGCTTGATTTAGACTCGTTGTCCTGTATGAAATCAACATGATAACCAATGTGTTTGTCGAATTCAGCCTGCTTGAAAGACTCGAAGAAATAGCCTCTATCGTCATTGAACACCTTAGGCTCGATAATCCAAACACCATCAATTTCTGTCTTAATAAACTCCATAAATTTAATTTTTAGTTCTTATTGCAAAGATAGTAAGTTTTATCGATTATCGGAAGGATTATTTCCTTTTTCATTATTCAAATAAGAATTTAACGTTGGGGACTTGCCACATCCAAATAAAATAATTAAATTTGCAAACGTGATAAAACTCGACCGACATATAGAGATCCTTCTGTTGGAGAATGACTGTGTCATTGTCCCAGGCTTAGGTGGCTTTGTTGCCCATCATGTTTCTGCAAGATATGATGAGCAGGATGGCTTGTTCCTGCCACCTTATCGTACGCTTGGCTTTAATGCACAGCTTAAAATGAATGACTCTTTGTTGGCGCAATCTTACGTAGATGCCTACGATTTAAGCTATCCTGAAGCTTTGCGACAGATAGAGAATGAGGTTGATGAGATTTATCAAACATTAGATGAAGAGGGCTTATTTGAACTAAATGATCTTGGAAGTCTTTCAAGAAATAGCGATGGTAACTTAGAATTCGAACCTTTTGAAAGTGGAATTCTTACGCCATTGTATTATGGTTTGAGTAGCTTTAACTTCACTAAGTTTGTTGCAGAAAAGCAGACTGCACCTACAACGATTGAGGTTAAGACACAAAAGCAGGGTTTAGTCTTTGTTGATGAGTCTGATACCGCAAACAAACGCCTCAGTATCAGTATGCGTGCAGTGCGCAATACAGCTGCAGCTGCAGTCTTCCTTACTGCGGTCTTCCTTGTTGCTTTCCCTGGTTCTAATCGTAAGGGTGTAAGTGATAAGCAGCAAATCAAGAGTGGAGTCCTTTATAATATCTTCGATTCTGACGATACATCAAATGCTACTAAGCAACTTAATACATTAACACCAGCAAGTCAGGTATCAGATGTAAAGTCCCAACAGACAGCTCCTACTATTTCTTCTCATTATTGGGCAATTGTTATGGCAAGCCACGTAACAGAGAGTAATGCGCGTGCTTTTGTTCATCAGTTGCATAAGAGCGGACTTACTGATGCTCGAGTTTACGAGGGTGCTGAAAGCATAAAGGTTCTTTATGGCTATTTCTCAAGTCAGAAGGAAGCTTATGAAAAGATGAAGTTTATCAATAAAACTACTGAATTTAAGGAAGCTTGGGTGATAGAGATAGGAAAGTAAGACTGACTCTAATGCCTGCAAAGGAAATGACTCGTTTACTTTTTTGCTTATAGAATCCAATACAATAAAGTTAAGAGCAAAGGCTTTTCATAGCTTATTGATGTTTAGCCTTATTTGTTTCTCCATGAGAGCCTCTTTATCCTCGTCTGAGGTGAGGGGCATTTTTATTAAAATTACTTTTATTATATGAAGCGTGTAAGATGTCCGAAGTGTGATAACTTCATAACTTTCGACGAAACAAAATATAAGTCTGGACAACGTCTTGTCTTTCAGTGTCCTCAGTGTAGTAAAGAGTTTGGAATCCGTATAGGTGTTTCTAAACTTCGCAAGACACAAAAAGAAGAAAACGATGCTCCTATTGATGAAGTGTCAGAAGGCAAGTATGGCTCTCTTCATGTGATTGAAAATGTATTTCATTTTCGTCAGGTAATCCCACTGCAGATGGGTGAAAATGTTATCGGACGTTATATGAAGGGGAATCCAATTAACTGTCCGATTGAGACGGTTGACCCAAGTGTCGACATGACTCATTGCTCTATTACTGTCAGCAAGAATAAGCAAGGAAAGTTGCAATATGTATTGCGTGATGGACCTTCTTATACAGGTACGTTTGTTGATAACGTGATTCTTGGTGACCGTGAGCGTCGTGTTATAGAAGGTGGTACACTCTTTACGATTGGTGCAACAAGTATTATTCTTCATACTCCAGATAAAGATTAAGTTGTGAAAATACTTTACAATGATTAGGGTAATTTACTCCTAAAAGTCTAAGAACGTACGTCTTTTTATCGACTTTGTAACTATCAGTATGTCAGTTTGTTGTAAACTCGTATTCTTAAAGGTGCTTAATAAGGGTTCAAAAGGGCGTTAGTTGGACTTCAAAAGGGCATCTTTTAGAAGCCAATATATGCTTAATTCGGATGCAATTAAGCGTTAATAAAAAATGAGTTTCTGATTTTTTATTACAAAAAACTTGAGTGTGGAGCTTTTGTAAAATAATAAAGCCAGCTTTTACGTATCTGTAAAAGCTGGCTTTATTATTTTATTTATGGACTTACTTGCCAGTCATGACACCTTCTATATACAGACGGGTCATTTCAACTTTGCCATTTGTACGTACGGTAATACTCTTCTTGAAGTGTCCTGGGAACTTACCTGTTCCGTTATAAGTCACGTCAATCGTACCTTTCTGACCTGGTGCAATCGGTTTCTTGTCATAGTTAGGAATGGTACATCCACAACTTGCAACAATCTGATTAATCACCAATGGGGCTTTACCAACATTTGTAAATGTGAATGTTGTTTTGTGCACTGGATTGTCGTCAGAGAAAGTACCGAAGTCGTAAGTTACCTTATCAAATTTAATTTCTGCCTGATTCTGTGCTACTGCGAATGTCAATCCGAAAACTAACATTACTGTCATTAATAAGAACTTTTTCATGTCGTCTTTGTTTAATTGATATTTATTAAGTTCGATGCAAAAGTAATCAGAAAGTTTATAGTTTCATTAAAATTTCACAATAATTAAGGAGATATTGTTATTTTAACTCCTTTCTGGCTATTGTCTTAACAATAAAAGGTGTAGAACTTTCTTTATATTTTTATAAGGTGTTTCCCATTTTTAATTTAAAGTTCGTATCTTTGCAGGAGATTATTTAAACCTAACAATTGGAAGTTGATTTTCCTTTTTGTTAATTGCAGAAGCAAAATATAATAAACATATAATAAGGTATGTATAGAACAAATACTTGTGGAGAGCTGCGCCTTTCGGATGCAGGCAAAGAAGTAACCCTCGCTGGATGGGTACAACGCGCACGTAAAATGGGAGGTATGACTTTTGTCGATCTTCGTGACCGCTATGGTATTACCCAGTTAGTTTTCAATGAGGCCGATAATGCAGACCTTTGTGGCGAAGCTAACAAGTTAGGACGTGAATATTGCATCCAAGTTAAGGGTGTTGTCAATGAGCGTCAGAGTAAGAATAGCAAGATTCCTACAGGTGATATAGAGATTATTGCTAAGGAGTTGAAGGTACTTAGCAGTTCTGAGACTCCTCCTTTTACAATTGAAGATAACACAGACGGTGGTGATGATCTCCGTATGAAATATCGCTATTTAGATCTTCGTCGTGAGGCTGTGCGTAAGAATATGGAGTTACGTCACCGCATGACGATTCTTATTCGTAACTTCCTCGACTCTGCACAGTTTATGGAAGTTGAGACACCTATCCTCATTGGTTCAACACCAGAGGGTGCACGCGACTTCGTTGTACCATCACGTATGAACCCAGGTCAGTTCTATGCGCTTCCACAGAGTCCACAGACATTGAAGCAGTTGTTGATGGTTGCAGGTTTTGATCGTTACTTCCAGATTGCTAAGTGTTTCCGTGATGAAGACTTACGTGCTGACCGTCAGCCAGAGTTTACACAGATAGATTGCGAGATGTCATTTGTTGATCAGGACGATGTTATCAATCTGTTTGAGGAGATGGCACGTCATCTTTTCCGTGAGATTCGTGGTGTCGAGCTTCCTAAGTTGGAGCAGATGAAATGGCACGATGCTATGAAGCGTTTTGGTTCTGATAAGCCAGACTTGCGTTTTGGCATGGAGTTCGTGGAGTTGATGGACGACTTGAAGGGTACAGGTTCTTTCTCTGTATTTGATGAGGCTGCTTATATTGGTGGTATTGTTGTTCCTGGTTGTGCTGAATATAGCCGCAAGCAACTCAACGAATTGACCGATTTTGTTAAGCGTCCTCAGGTGGGTGCTCAGGGACTTGTCTTCATTAAGTACAATGCAGATGGTACTGTTAAGAGTTCTATTGATAAGTTCTATACAGAAGAGCAGTTGCTGAAAGTTAAGGAAACAATGGGTGCTAAGGATGGCGACCTTGTGTTGATTCTTTCTGGTGACAATATAAGAAAGACACGTGTTCAACTCTGTTCTCTACGTCTTGAGATGGGTGATCGTTTAGGTCTTCGCGATAAGAACGTATTTAAGTGTCTTTGGATTGTTGACTTCCCATTGTTTGAGTGGAGTGATGAAGAGCAGCGTTTGATGGCTACTCACCATCCATTTACAATGCCTCACCCTGATGATATTCAGTTGTTGGATGAGCATCCGGAGCAGGTTCGTGCAAAGGCATACGACTTTGTATGTAATGGTATTGAAGTTGGTGGTGGCTCACTTCGTATTCATGATACACAGTTGCAGGAGAAGATGTTTGAGGTTCTCGGCTTCACACCAGAGAGTGCTAAGGCACAGTTTGGCTTCTTGATGAATGCATTTAAGTATGGTGCACCACCTCACGCAGGTCTTGCTTTCGGTCTTGATCGCTTTGTTAGCATTATGGCTGGTCTCGATTCAATCCGTGATTGTATCGCATTCCCAAAGAATAATAGTGGACGTGATGTCATGTTGGATGCTCCTTCGTTTATCGATCAGAAGCAGTTGGACGAATTGGAAATCAAGTTAGATTTGAAGGCATAACTCTCTTTTTGGTTGACTTATGTCAATAAAATCTCGCTGAAGGAGTTAAAGCGTTCATTATCTGTTACTTTTTGTCGTAAGTATTTGACACATTGGAATATTTGATGTACTTTTGCAACAAATAAATAGCATTCACCAGAAGAAAGCTAACAACTCTTTTGTATGTTTGCATTATTTAAGTAGATTGATACATATAAATAATTATTCGATTGTTTGAACGATACTTTAATTGTGTAAAACTATGACAGAAAAGAAAGAAGTTAAGTCTGCTCCTAAAGCAGCAAAGAAGGCTCCTGCAAAGAAAGCTCCTGCAAAGAAGGCAGTTGTAGCTATTAACGCAGAGAATGTCGGTTTTAAGGCTGGCGATGTTTACAATGCTCTTGCTGCTGAGGCTAAGGCCTTGACAGTTGCTGAGATTGCTAAGGCTGCTAATATTAGCACAGAGGAGGTTTATCTCGGTATTGGTTGGCTCTTCAAGGAGGGTAAAGTTAAAGGTGAAGATGGAAAGGTTGCTCTTGCTTAATTAGAGTAATTATTATAAAACAGGAGGGGAGTCTGTATGATAAAGGTATAGGCTCCCTTTTTTGTATGCAATACGACAAAGAAATATTACGGGTTCTTGCTGAGGCAGGTAGCGAGGGACTTTCTGTACAGAAAATCTCCCGTCATGTTTTTAATGCTTGTAATTCTCTTTTCAATTCGCTTAACCAAGAAGATGTACATAAGTATGTACAGACGTATCTTTTGAAGAATAGCAAGTCTTGTAACTCTCTTATTGAAAAGAGTAGGAAGGGAGTTTATCGACTTAATGAGAGTAACCAGTTATCTCAACAACTAATTCTTCAGTTTCATGACGAAATCGAAACCCCTAAAGAGAAGCCTGCTGAAGATCAAAGTCTGAGCTTATTTGATTTTTGATTTTATAGCTTTCTTTTCTTAGTTCTTCTTACTTAACACCACTAAAAAAGAAAAAGCCACATTATTAATTGTCGTTATTCATTTTTATTTGTATATTTGCAATCATATTAATTTTTTGATAAATAGTTATGGCGCAAACAGATAATCATCTTGTCATTATGGCAGGTGGCGTAGGCGGTAGATTCTGGCCGATGAGTACTGCAGACTGTCCTAAGCAGTTTATTGACGTTTTAGGAGTAGGTAGATCACTGATCCAGTTGACCTATGATCGCTTTGCAGGTGTTGTTTCTTCTGACAATGTCTGGGTTGTCACGAACCAAAAGTATGTTTCTTTGGTCCATGAACAGCTCCCAGAGATTCCTTTGAATCATATATTGAGTGAGCCTTGTCGTCGTAATACAGCACCTTGTATTGCATACGTGAGCTGGCGTATCAAGAAAGAAAACCCAAAGGCTAATATTGTGGTGTCACCAAGTGATCATATTGTAACCAATGAAGCAGAGTTTAAGCGTGTAATCACTAACTGCTTGAAGTTTACCGCAGAGACTGATGCTGTGGTTACTTTGGGTATGAAACCAACACGTCCAGAAACGGGTTATGGCTATATACAAGCTGATCTTTCAACTGCTTCTGCACGTAATCGTGAGATTTATCGTGTAGATCAGTTCCGTGAGAAGCCTGATTTACCAACAGCTGAGCAATATATTAAGCAGAATAACTTCTTCTGGAATGCAGGTATCTTTATTTGGAGTGCCTCTACTATTGTTAATGCTTTCCGTATCTATCAGCCAAGTATAGCAAGAATCTTTGAGCGTATCATGGATGTTTTGGATACTGTAGATGAGCAACGCGTGATTGATGAGGTATATCCTGAATGTGAGAATATCTCTGTCGATTATGCTATTATGGAAAAGGCTGAGGAAATATTTGTTTGTCCTGCAGACTTTGGGTGGAGTGATTTAGGAACTTGGGGCTCGTTGCTTGCTCAGACACAACATGATATTTACGGTAATGCTGTTATTGGTAATGATGTTCATCTGTTTGATAGTAAGAACTGTATTATCCATACAACGGAAGAACGTAAGGTGGTTATCCAAGGTCTTGATGGCTATATAGTAGCTGAACAAGATGGCAAATTGCTTATCTGTCGCCTCTCAGAAGAGCAGCGTTTGAAGCAGTTTACGGGTGAAGGATAAGTTTGCTTGATTTGAAATTATAAGTAAATAGTTTGCGTAGGTGCTGGTTTTAGATACTGGTCCTACGCATATCTCTTTTATGGCAGGAGATTAGTTCAGAACGTTCTTATTGAAAGTTCAATTATTCAAATGCTTGTTGTTTGATTGATTCGACCACTTCGTTATTCTTATTCTGATGTTATGTTGAGTGGTGTTAGGCCTTCGCACCATTGGTGCTCAGCCTCCGCACGCCTCGTGCTGGGTGTTCGCACATAGATTGAAAAGGGTAAGGAACTTACTAATAGTTCTTTTACTATATTATAAGACTTCAATGATTACATAATTGGGAAGTGTTTGTCAGACGATTTGAAAATAAATATTCATGATTATGATACTAAAACTTAAATTTATTATATTCTTTGTTTTATGTTTTCCATTTACACTCTCTGCGCAGATTCCACAACTTGTGCGAATTAATCCGCAGCACCATTTTCAGCGAACAGTTCCAAAAGGGAATTATAGTGGATTGACATGGTTGGGGGGTAATCGCTATGCTGTTGTTTCAGATAAGACTGCACAAAGTGGTTTCTTTCTCTTTCGTATAGAGATAGATTCTGTTAGTGGAGATATTAAAGAGGTCGTGAATGAAGGCTTTCAGTCGTCGGGGGGAGGCGAATAAAAGATGAAGAGGGGAATAGACTTTTTTTCCTAAGGATAGTACGTTGTTAATATCTCGTGAGGCAGATAATAGAATCTATGAATATGGGATGAATGGTAAACTGACGGGTAGAGAGTTAGCCATACCTTCTGTTTTCAGCACAGCAACACCAGCATATAGCTTTGAAGCTTTAACCTATAATGCTCAGACTCATCGTTTTTGGACAACTTCTGAAAGTACATTGAAGACAGATGGACAACAAGCTAATGCAACGAATCAAGTGAAGAATCGGCTTCGTTTTCAGAGTTTTGATGACTCTTTTGCTCCGCAGGAACAGTATGCCTATTTGATGGATGCAGTGGAGAATAATCCTTCTGCATCTAATTATGCAATGGGTGTACCAGCAATGACAGCCTTAGACGATGGAAAGTTGCTTGTTTTAGAGCGTGAATTCTTAGTGACTTCAAGTAAAATCGGTTCGTTTGTAGAGAATAAGATTTATTGTGTAGACCCTGCTCAGTCTATATCTATCAGCCAAGAAAAAGAGCTTGATACTGATAGCCCGTATATGCAGAAAACATTAATTGCAGCGTGGAAAACCTCATTGGGGCTGCTTCGTCAGAATCTTGCTAATTATGAGGGTATGTGTCTTGGCCCCCGCCTTGCAGACGGAAGCCAAGTTATAGTACTTTGTGCTGATAGTCAAGACCAATATGGTGGTGTTCTTCGCGATTGGTTTCGTACGATTATTATTCGATGAACTCCATTCGGTTTAGCGCAGCTGTTATTTCATCTTCTTATGAAGTTTGCGCAAAGCCTTGTCACGAATCTGTCGTACACGTTCACGCTTTAGTCCCATATCCTCTGCAATCTCAGCCATAGTATAGTGTGCTCCAGCTAAGCCATAGATATAGGTGATAACACGTTTTTCACGATCATCAAGTATATCTAAGCCTTTTTGAATCTCATTACTGAGGATTTCTTGGTTAAGATGTTCATCAGCATGCTTTGAATTCTCGTTCTCAAGAATATGCTGTAGCGTGAAGTTATTACCACTACCTACAGGGACTGGTTGGTCAATAGAGATAGCATGTGAACGTTTCTGTTCAAATCTACTTGTCTCGTTTTTAGGGAGTTTATAGAGTGTAGCCTGCTCCTTGATAGCCTCTTCCATCGCCTTACGGATATATGGAGCTGCAAAGACAACAAAGCGCACGCCTCTTGAACCGTCAAACTTCTGTGCAGCATACATCATCCCAATATTTCCCTCGCTGATAAGGTCGTCTTCTCCCAATCCACGATTACGATATTGATGTGCCAAGGAAACAACAAACTTCAAGTTCGCTTTAGTTAGTTTCTCTAAGGCTCTTGCGTCGCCAATCTTTATCTTTTCTGCTAATTCCTGTTCTTCCTTGTCCGAAAGAAGTTGCTCATTAGCTATATCTTCGATGTATTTTTCGTTTGAATTCATAACAAGAAGTTTTAGTTGAACATCAATATGTGGCGTTATGCCTGTTCTGATTGATTATTATCGTTCTTCTTTCTCTTTATATACCATTTAATAAGGAAGTAAAGACAAGCAAGAATAACCAAAATAATCAAGCCGAACTTGATATACTCTCCATACTCTAAAATCTTCTCTTCGAGCTGATCTTCTGGTACAAAAGAGTGCATATAATGTCCTAAGAAGGCAAGGATACTATGCCAAGAAGCAGCGCCTATCGTTGTATAAAGTAAGAACTTCCAATAATTCATCTTTGCCAATCCTGCTGGAATGGAGATAAGATGGCGTATACCTGGTAAGAGACGACCTGTGATAGTAGCTACCATTCCATGGTCATCAAAGTATTTCTCACTCTTTTCAACCTTTTCCTGATTCAACAAGCATAGGTGTCCCCATTTACTATTGGCAAACTTATAGATGATAGGACGACCAAGATACCATCCTGCAAGATAGTTTATAGATGCACCAACGTCTGCTCCTAAAGTGGAGAAAAGAATTACCAGCCATATATCAAGGTTGCCAGCAGCAGCATGATAGGCAGCAGGGGCAACAACTAATTCTGATGGTACAGGGATAACTGTACTTTCAAGAAGCATCAAAATAAAGATGGTGCCATAGTTGAGATGTCCGAGCATGGATGTGATAAAACTCATAATGATATGTTATTAATTATAATTCAATTTATTTAAAAATACTAATATAAGGATAGTCTTGTGGGCTTGTACCTTCTGGATAAAGGTCTGATAGTATCAAAATACTCTCCTCTGGGTTTCTTTCAACGGCTTGTTGCAAGTATATTTTGAATTCTTTTTTTAGTTTTAATTCATAGCAACAACGTGCAAGGTAAGCAAAACCAATGTCCCAGTCGTCATCCATTTCAGGCAATAACGTACTAAAGATATTGTAAGCATATTCCACATATCCATTGTCAAAGGTTGAAATACCAATGTGAATGAGTGTCAGACTCTTACTCTTAGTTTCTGCTAATGCCAAATGATAATAACGTTGCGCTTCTGATGCATTGCCCTGCATGAGATGTATATGTCCGATGGTAACATCAACGACAGTTGTATCTTGATTATGGCAGAGTTTCTTATAACGCTCGTAATATTTCAGAGCCTCCTCATAATTGCCAAGTGAAAAGAGGCCGTTTGCCTTATTGAGGACGGCTTCTTCATCATCAGGATTGATAGCAATAGAGTATTCACTTGATGTGATAGAATCCTTAATGTCATTTCTTAAAAGCTGGGTTTGGGCTAACTGATTCCAGTAAGGACCAGAATAAGGGTTGGCATCAAGTAACTCATTGAGGATAGACTCACTCTCTTTATACTTCCCACGACTTTTGAGAACACGTGCACGAAGTTCCTTGTAGTCGTTGTCTTCCGTCTTTGTTGAGCGGCTTAACCACTTCTCTACATATTCAGTTTCCTCATAATCAGAAAAGAGGGCAGCAACATCAAGGACGTAATCCTCACGGTCTTCTTGTGAAATAATTGCGTCGTACTGGCTTTGAAGGAAGTCATCTGCTTCTGCAGCCCTGTTGTCAACAATCATAATTTCAGCCTTGAGATAGAGATAATCTAAATCAGTCTTATCGACAATCATCTCTGCAATCTCGTCAGCAAGTTGTGGGTCGTCGTTGCAGAATAATGCCAAACGTGCCTTGAAAGAAAGTGGAATAGTGGCTGTCGGATACATGTGGATAGCATAATCTACAGCCTCTAAAGCCTTGTTATCCTCACCAATATAGTGGTAATATTCAGCAACATCAGTCAGTTCCTCAGGGTCGAGGAACTCGCTGATGTTGTCTTCCTGCAATTCTTCATATCTTCGAAGTAACTGCTTGAATTTATCACTTTGATAGTATATATCCAAATCTAATTTTACTTTAGTTATACTTTGGCCTTCTTAGCCCAAGTATCCTTCATGCCAACAGTCTTGTTGAACACGAGGTGATTGGCTGTTGTATCTGGGTCAAGCATGAAGTAGCCAGTACGCTGGAACTGTAAGTAATCTCCTGGTTTCTTCTCTGAGAGATACTGCTCAACGTAGCACTCTGTACGTACGGTAAGACTCTCAGGGTTAAGGAGCTCGCGGAAATCACGCTCATCAGCAGCAGGATTCTCTACGTTGAACAAGCGGTCGTATTCACGTACCTCTGCCTTTAAGCAATGGTCAGCGCTAACCCAGTGGAGAGTTTTTCCCTTGATTTTCCTATCTGCTCCAGAAGTTCCACTACGTGTTTCTGAATCGTATTCTGCATAGATTTCTATAATATTTCCTTCTGTATCTTTTTTGCAATAGTCAACTTCTGGACATTTAATAATGTATGCATTATTCAAACGTACTTCATTCCCAGGACGTAATCGTTGGAATTTTCGTGGTGCATCCTCCATAAAGTCTGCACGTTCAATCCAAAGATTCTTTGAGAAGGTGATAGTATGTGAACCATCAGCCTCATTCTCTGGGTTGTTAATAGCTTCCATTTCCTCTGTCATACCTTCAGGATAGTTGGTAATAACAAGCTTTACAGGGTCGAGAACTGCACTCACACGTGTTGCCTTCTTATTCAAGTCATCACGTACAGCAGCCTCCAACAATGCTACATCATTGAGTGCATCAAACTTGGTATAGCCAATAGAATCAATGAAGTTACGGATAGATTCTGGAGAATAACCACGACGACGCATACCGCAGAGAGTAGGCATACGTGGGTCGTCCCAGCCCTTAACGAGTTTTTCATCAACCAAATTGTGAAGCTTACGCTTTGACATTACTGTATAAGTAAGGTTCAAGCGGTTGAACTCAATCTGTCGTGGGCGGTTATCTGATAGGTTATCATCGGTACCATCGCTTTCTTTTAAGAAGTCAATAAACTTATCATAGAGAGGACGGTGAGGCACAAACTCGAGTGTACAGATAGAGTGGGTAACACCCTCAAAGTAGTCACTCTGTCCGTGTGCAAAGTCATACATTGGATAGCAATGCCACTTTGTACCTGTACGATGATGTGGAATCTGAATGATTCGATATATGATAGGGTCACGGAAGTGCATGTTAGGATTAGCCATATCAAGCTTTGCACGAAGTACCATGCTTCCCTCAACAGCCTCTGGCGTGTTCATCTGTTCAAACAGAGCAAGGCTCTCCTCTATAGGACGATCACGATAAGGTGATGCTGTACCAGGAGTTGTTGGTGTACCTTTCTGTATTGCGATCTGCTCAGAAGTCTGCTCGTCAACGTACGCCAAGCCCTTCTTAATCATCCAAACAGCAAAGTCCCACAATTTCTCGAAGTAATCACTTGCATAATAAATGTTACCCCATTTGAAACCAAGCCAGCTAATATCATGAAGGATATTCTCTACATACTCATTATTCTCCTTGCTTGGATTTGTATCATCAAAGCGAAGATTACAGATACCCTTATAATCCTCAGCTACACCAAAGTCCATACAAATCGCTTTTGCATGACCAATATGGAGATAGCCATTTGGCTCTGGTGGGAAACGTGTCTGAATACGTCCTCCGTTTTTACCCTTTGCGAGGTCTTCCTCTACCAGTTGCTCAACGAAGCTCAAGCTACGCTTCTCCTCATTGGTGTTGTTCTCTATCGTAGTCATATTTTACTATTTATTATTATGCTGCAAAGTTACTTATTTTTTCTCGTTTTTGATGCACTTTATTATAAATAATGGTGTATATTCTTGTATGTAGTTTGAAAAGAACTTTATAAAATGATTCTTGAGTGACGCTTTGAAAGGTTTATTGCTGATTCTGTAACGAAATAAAACCATTTTTCTTTATCTTTTTCAAGTGTTTAATAAAAGTGAATAAAACAGCCTGTCAGTGATAGGTGTATATGAGATAACAAATGTTCTGTTTTTGATAAAAAAGTTGCATAAAAGTTTGCACATATAAAAATAATGCCCTACCTTTGCAAACGTTATCCTGAATACAATCTTTTTACCTTAAAGAAACTAATACCTATTGAGATTGAATGCCCATCGCTGTGAAGCGTAGGGCATTTTTATTTTTAGTAACTTTGATGTATTGTATTTTTATTTACAATATTCACTTTATGCGTTTTAGTTATCTTAAAATTAATATTATATTTTTCTTTATAGTTCATTTAAGTGTATTTCTAATTTATACTTAGGTGTAATTGTGACGATTCAAAGTGTATTTTAACGCTTAGTACCAATCTTTTGTTATTAGTTTTATTGTAGAATAGTATATGGTAAGATTATACATTTAGTTTGAAGCGAACTTCCCTTAAATCCACCTACCTACTTGTTTGTATTTTTTTCAATATTTTCTTATTATCTTGTAGTTTGTCGTATAGATATTGTAACTTTGCATAAAACTTGAGCAAAATGAAGAATATATTTAAAGAATTACGACGTAAGGACCACCCGCGTGTGCTGGGTGCCTTAGACATATTTAAGTTTATTGGTCCCGGACTTTTGGTGACTGTAGGTTTTATTGACCCTGGTAACTGGGCAAGTAATTTTGCTGCAGGTTCAGAGTATGGCTATGCATTGTTATGGGTAGTAACCCTTTCAACGATTATGCTTATTGCTTTACAGCATAATGTTGCTCATCTTGGAATTGTGACAGGACTCTGTCTCAGTGAGGCTGCTGTTAAGTATGCACCCAAATGGATAGGTCGTCCCATTATTTTGAGTGCTATTCTTGCCAGTATCTCTACCTCTTTAGCTGAGATTTTAGGTGGTGCTATTGCGCTACAAATGCTCTTTGGTATAAGTATTCCAACGGGTTCTGTCTTAACAACAGTGGCTGTATTGATTATGCTGTTTACGAATAGCTATAAGAAGATGGAGCGTGCTATTATTGGCTTTGTGTCAATGATAGGTCTTTCGTTTGTCTATGAACTCTTCCTTGTTGATATTCACTGGCCTGCAGCCATTGAGGGAGCATTCGTTCCAACCGTTCCACAAGGTTCTCTTTTGATTATCATGAGTGTATTGGGAGCGGTTGTGATGCCTCATAATCTTTTCCTTCACTCTGAGATTGTACAGAGTCGCGAGATCTATTTGGAGGGTGACGAGCGTATCCAACACATGTTGAAGTATGAGTTTGTCGACACACTTTTCTCAATGATTGTGGGTTGGGCTATTAACTCTGCGATGATTCTTTTGGCAGCAAGTACATTCTTCTCTCATGGTCAGCACGTTGATGAACTGTCTCAGGCGCAAGCAATGTTACAACCGCTGTTGGGTAATAATGCTGCGAATATATTTGCAATTGCCTTACTTTTAGCAGGTATTTCAAGTACGATAACCAGTGGAATGGCTGCGGGTAGTATCTTTTCTGGACTTTTTGGTGAGTCATATAATGCAAAAGATACGCACTCTATTGCTGGAATTGTCCTCTCATTAGGTATTGCCCTTCTGATGATATTCTTTATTGGTGACCCATTTAAGGGATTGATTATCTCACAGATGTTCCTTTCTGTCCAACTTCCTTTCACCGTTTTCTTACAAGTCGGTCTGACATCTTCTAAGCGTGTGATGGGAAAGTATGCCAATAGTAAGTTGAATATGGTCTTCCTTTACTCGTTGGCAGGCATTGTCACCTTACTTAATATATGGCTCCTGATAGAGAGTATATCATAGTGGTGATGTCTTGTAAGGTGGAATGTTGTAAAATAAATTCACATCTTAAAAATGAATAGATGCTTAATTGCGTTTCAATTGGGCGTTAATTGAGGTCTAAAAGGGCGTTAGTTGACATGCAACTAACGCCCTTTTGCAGTGCAGTTAAGCACCTTTTACAATGTGCTTTTACAACTACTTGATTCTCTGAAAGTTATAGGTGTGATTTTTTTTGGTGCTTTTAAGGTAAAAGAAGCTTCTTTTCTCTTTCTTTATGTAATGATTTTTCAAAGTAGCTATATGTGCTTTACTCCTATAAAAACCCAACTTCTGCGGGTTAATCCTACATTATATAATATAAAGAAGACGGAAATGAGACAACCATACCATTCCCGTCTTTTATGTTATTTGCTATTAATCTTAGATAGACTTGTAGCCGTTCGTACTGTTATGTGCAAGCAAGTCTTTCAGATTAAGCTCTCTGCCACCATGTGCTTCGTAAGCTTCTCTCATTTCTTCCTCGCCCTCAGCCTCTTCTTCAGAGTGAACGAATGTAACGCACTTGTCTTTAAGTTCTGCGACTACCCAGCCAATCAGTGCGATGATAAGCAGTGCAATCAGTCCTGTCATTGGAGTTATCATAATTGATTTGTTTTTTATTTCTGATGCAAAATTACATTAAGTTTCGGAAAGCACCAAATAATCTCCAAGTTTTCAGTAACTTTGCAGTAAATATAGCTGTATAAAGTTAATAAGAACAAGATGACAAGAAAAGAAAGATATGATTATATATTGAGTTATTTTCGCAAGAATGTTGGACATGTAACAACTGAACTTAATTTTGGTTCGGCATTCCAACTTCTTTGTGCGACACTTCTATCCGCTCAGTGTACGGATAAGCGAATCAATGCTATTACGCCAGAATTGTTCCGTCATTATCCAGATGCAAAGGCGATGGCAGAGGCTACAGCCGATGAGATATTTGAGTATGTGAAGAGTGTTTCTTACCCAAATTCAAAGGCAAAACATTTAGTTGAGATGTCGAAGATGTTGGTTGAGAAGTTTGGTGGCGAGGTACCTTCAGACCCTAATGCACTCGTTACGCTTCCAGGAGTAGGGCGTAAAACGGCAAATGTTATTCAAGCAGTGTGGTTTGGTAAGCCAACACTTGCGGTTGATACGCATGTCTATCGTGTAAGTCATCGTTTGGGGCTGGTTCCTTCAACAGCAAATACTCCGCGTAAAGTTGAGGATTATCTGATGAAGAATATCCCTACAGAGGAGGTCTCTGATGCACATCATTGGATATTGCTTCACGGCCGTTATGTTTGCAAGAGTGCTAAGCCTGATTGTGAACATTGCCCCTTTGATGATATATGTCCAAAGTTGTTGGAGAATAGCAAGCTATAAATAGACCCCAAAAGGTAAAAGATAAAAAGGATATAATATAGGAAGAATATGAATACAAAGAAGATAATGCACTTTCTGAAAGGTATTGCTGCGAACAATAATAAGCAATGGTTTCAGGAGCATAAGGCTGAATACGATGAGGTGAAGGAAGATTTCGAGAAAGGAGTTGACCAAATAATATCTTGTTTGGCAACCTTTGATGATGAGGTTTCACACTTGACAGCAAAGGATTGTACTTATCGTTTTTACCGTGACGTACGTTTCTCACCTGATAAAAGTCCGTATAAACGTCACTTGGGTGCATACATTTGTGCGCATGGTAGAAAAGCGTTGCGTGGCGGTTATTATATACATCTTCAACCGGGTAACTGCTTGGTTGCTGTGGGATGCTATTGGCTGCCAACGAATATATTGACTTCATGCCGCAATGAAATCATGGCGAATGTTGATGAATGGCTCAAGTATGTAGAGGATGAGGAGTTTATCGATTTATTTGGACGACCCAATGAGGGTGAATGGACAGACGATAAAGTCAGTAAAAAAAGGCTTTGGACTTGCTGCCTTAAAGACGGTTCCAAAGGGATTTCCAAAGGATTATGAGCATCTTCAGTATCTTCGAATGAAGGATTATTGCTGTTGGGTGTCTGTGCCCGATAACTTCTTCGAGGGCGATGGCTGGGTTGAGCAGTTAGAACGTATCTGTAAGACAGGTAAGCCTATGATGGACTTTATTAATAATGTGGTAGATGATTATGAATAAAAACAAATAAAGAGGAACGCAAAGGCATTCCTCTTTATTTTTATATGTACTAAAACGCTTTGGCTAATGAACCCATTAGCCAAAGAGATAATAGATTACTTCTTTCTCAACTCTTCAAGACTTGCCTTCAAAGTGGCAATCTTCTCTTCAGAGTCGCTCTGCTTCTTGCGCTCACGTTCGATGACTGCTGCAGGAGCACTTGCTACGAACTTCTCGTTTGAGAGTTTTTTCTTGATACCTGTGAGGAAGCCTTCGAGATGCTTGAGCTCCTTCTCCTGCTTTTCAATCTCAGCTGCAACGTCAATCAAGTCGCCCACTGGAACAGCGAAGCTATCAGTACCTACCATGAAACCAGATGCGTCTCCGCTCTTCTCTGTTACCACTTCAATAGCCTTCAAGTTAGCCATCTTGATGATTACACTGTTGTAAGCCTCGTAGTTGTTCTGACCAATTACGTTCAAGTCGAGTTCAACCTTTGGTGCGATGTTCTTCTGATTGCGTACAGTTCTTACGCCGCTGACAATCGCCTTAACCTGCTCAATTGCCTCGATAAGGCTCAATTCCTCCTTGCTTGGTGCATCAAGTTTGAGTTCGTCACGCATGATGCTCTCGTTATCCTTGCGCTCATAGATGTGCTGCCACAACTCCTCTGTAATGAAAGGCATGAATGGGTGCAACATCTTCAAGAGTGAATTGAAGAATTTAAGGGTTGCTTCGTAGGTGAGCTTGTCGATTGGCTTGCCATATTCTGGCTTAATCATCTCCAAGTACCAGCTTGAGAACTCGTCCCAGAAGAGGCGGTAAACAGTCATCAAAGCTTCTGAAATACGATAGTTCTTGAACTGCTCGTTCATCTCGGCATTTACTTCCTTCAGCTTCGCATCGAACCATTCAACAGCAATCTTACTCGCTAATGGCTGCTCAGTATCAGCTGTTTCCCAACCCTGAACGAGGCGGAAAGCATTCCAAATCTTATTGTTGAAGTTGCGTCCCTGCTCGCAAAGTGTCTCGTCGAAGAGGATGTCATTACCTGCAGGTGCAGAGAGCATCATACCCATACGAACACCATCAGCACCGTACTTCTCTATCAACATGATTGGGTCTGGTGAGTTGCCAAGACTCTTACTCATCTTGCGGCCGAGCTTATCACGTACAATACCTGTGAAGTAAACATGCTTGAATGGGAACTTACCACGATACTCATAGCCTGCCATAATCATACGTGCTACCCAGAAGAAGATAATGTCTGGACCAGTAACAAGGTCGCTGGTAGGGTAGTAGTAGTTGATTTCTTCGTTGTCAGGGTTGTTGATACCATCGAAGACAGAGATAGGCCACAACCAACTTGAGAACCAAGTATCCATGCAATCGCTCTCTTGCTCAAGGTCAGCAGCTGTTACAGAAGGATTAATCTCCTGTGCCAACTTCAATGCTTCTTCAGTAGTTTCTGCCACAACGGTGGCATTCTTGCCTTCTGCATCTTTGAAGTAGTAAGCAGGAATACGATGACCCCACCACAACTGACGGCTGATACACCAGTCCTTGATGTTCTCTAACCAGTGGCGATAAGTGTTCTTATACTTCTTTGGATAGAACTCAATATCGTCGTCCATGACTGGAGAAAGGGCGATATCAGCAAAGTGCTGCATCTTCAAGAACCACTGTGTAGAGAGTTTTGGCTCGATAGGCACATGTGTACGCTCTGAGTAACCAACCTTGTTATCATAGTCCTCAACCTTCTCCATCAAGCCCGCTGCTTCCAAGTCCTTTGAAATCTGCTTACGAACATCCATACGATCCTGACCAATATAGATGCCAGCAGCCTCAGAGATAGTACCATTATCGTTAAAGATATCAATTGTCTCCAATCCGTGCTTCAAACCAAGCGCGTGGTCATTAACGTCATGAGCAGGTGTTACCTTCAAACAACCTGTACCGAACTGGATGTCAACGTATGAGTCTTCAACTACTGGAATCACACGATTTACCAATGGAACGATAACACGAAGACCCTTTAACCATGTGTTCTTAACGTCCTCTGGATTGATACACATAGCTGAGTCACCCATGATAGTCTCAGGACGAGTAGTAGCAACAACTGCATAGTAACCCTTCTCATCCTTATGCATTACGTTGCCTTCATCCTTGCGTTCAACCTTTGCCTGGTCTTCTTCTGCAACATAGTATTTAAGGTGATAAAGCTTTGAATGCTCATCCTTGTAGATTACCTCCTCATCAGAAAGAGCGGTCTGAGCCTGTGGGTCCCAGTTAACCATGCGTACACCGCGATAGATGTAACCCTTCTTATAGAGGTCGCAGAATACCTTGATAACACTCTCGCTACGGATATCATCCATTGTGAAAGCAGTACGATCCCAATCGCATGAGCAACCAAGTCGGCGCAACTGCTTGAGGATAATGCCACCATGCTCGTGTGTCCAATCCCATGCATGCTCAAGGAACTGCTCACGAGTGAGGTCAGTCTTCTTTACACCTTGCTCTGCGAGGCGATTCACAACCTTTGCCTCTGTAGCAATACTTGCGTGGTCTGTACCCGGTACCCAGCAAGCATTCTTACCCTCCATACGGGCACGTCTTACCAGAATGTCCTGAATTGTGTTGTTCAACATGTGGCCCATGTGAAGCACACCTGTTACGTTTGGTGGTGGAATAACCACTGTGTAAGGCTCGCGGCCATCAGGCTTAGAACTGAAAAGCTTGTTGTCCAGCCAATACTGGTACCATTTTGATTCCACTATTTGTGGATCATACTTGCTTGCTAATTCCATTGTCTCGTATATTATTATTTCTTTATTATCTTTAAAATTACGATGCAAAAGTACAAAAAATCCGCCTAAAAAGCGTATCTTTGCATCAATAATAGTACACTGATGAGTACTTTAACGTTTATCTTTAACTTTAAACATCAAGACTTTGCATACTAAAGAAGAGAAACTGGAAGCTTTTGCCCGACTTTTAGACATTCAAGAACGACTCCGCAAGGAGTGTCCGTGGGATAGAAAACAAACCAATGAAAGCCTTCGTCCCAATACGATTGAAGAGACTTTTGAGTTGGCAGATGCACTCTTGAAGAATGACTCAAAAGAGATTTGTAAGGAACTTGGAGATGTGATGGAGCACGTTGTCTTCTATTCATTGCTTGGTGAAGAAAAAGATGACTTTGATGTTGCAGATGTCTGTAATGCGCAATCTGATAAACTTATGTTCCGACATGATTTTATCGATTGGACGGGTTGGAGCGTGACTCGCTCTGATATGGTCGTTAATACAGCAGGACAGGTTGTTTATAAAGATGAAGAACAACTGGCTGCTAAAAACGCACAGTCGTCAACTCCTAACACAGCTTCTCAGGTGGAGTCTACATGGGAGCAACGTAAACAACGTGAACGTGATGGCAATACTTCTGTACTCTCTGGTGTGCCAAATTCGCTACCAAGTCTTATTAAGGCTTATCGTATCCAAGATAAGGCACGTAATGTTGGTTTTGATTGGGAAGAGAAAGAGCAAGTTTGGGACAAGGTGTATGAAGAGTTAGGAGAGTTAAAGAACGAGTTGATGAAGGAAGATAAGCAGCGTTCAACAGAAGAACTTGGCGACTTTTTATTCTCTCTTATTAATGCAGCACGCCTCTATCATTTGAATCCTGATAATGCTCTTGAGCATACGAATCAGAAGTTTATTAAACGGTTTAATTATATCGAAGAAGCTGCTAAGATAAAGGGTGTTACGATAAAAGACTTAACTCTTGCTGAAATGGATGAGTTATGGAATCAAGCTAAGGCTGCTAACAAATAAAATTACTTTAGAAATTAAGGAATAAAAATATGAGAAAGACCTTTTATTTTATCATGTCTTTGTTTATTCTTGCAGTAGCAATCTCTTGCAAGGATAACAAGCCTAAGTCTGTAATGTCTCAATCAGGAGAGGTAGAGGACTCTGTTTCTACTAACGATAGTACAATCTATGGTACGATGGTTGATGGTGGTATGAACTCTATCATTCTGCTTACAGACAATGGTGATACAGTTGAATATCTTGTAAATCCAGACGATACACTTGAGGTTGTCAAAGGTGGAAAGATTAATGGTGACCGCTTTGCTATTATTGGTTATAAAGAATATGGTGACAACTTTATGCGTTCAGCGATTAACCTTACTTCTTTGTTAGGTAACTGGAGTAGTCTTGACCGCAACTTTGAAATTAAAGAAGGTGGTACTGTTACATCAAGTTTGCAGTCTGAGAAGAACCCTTGGACAGCATGGAAAATATGGAATGGCAAGTTGATTTTGTCTAAGGATACCTTTGATGTAGAAAATCTTGGCGCAGACACATTGTCATTGGAGAATAAAGCGGGTATCTTCGTCTTTACAAGAGGAAAGTAAACTCTTCGCTATGCTCTCTTTAAAGAGAATGTAACGACTATTATAAGATAATGAATCTTTTCATTCCTCTCTTAAAAGGGTGGGATGAAAAGATATTGGTCAGTCTATATGGAACCATTCAAAGTACATATTCTTGGTTGCGGTAGTGCGTTACCAACTTTGCAGCATAATGCTTCTTCTCAAGTTGTTGAACTTAGGGAGAAGCTTTTTATGATTGATTGCGGAGAAGGAACACAGATACAACTTCGTCGGTCACGTATACATTTCTCTAAGATTATAGCTGTTTTTATTAGCCACTTGCATGGTGATCATTGCTTTGGCTTGCCTGGTATGATTTCAACATTTGGTATGACGGGGCGCACGGCTCCTTTGCATATCTATGCTCCTGCGGCTTTTGAGCCAATTCTTGAGCAAACACTAAACTTCTTTTGTCAGGGTTTAGAGTTTGAGGTCGTATTCCATGCTGTTGATACAAAGCAGAATAAGGTGGTTTACGAGGATAGGAGTCTGACGGTTGAAACAATCCCTTTGCAGCATCGTATTGAATGTTGTGGTTATCTGTTCCGTGAGAAGCCAACGCTACCACATATTCGCCGTGATATGATAGACTTTTATCATATTCCTATCAGTCAGATTAATAATATAAAAGTTGGGGCTGATTGGGTAACGCCAGAGGGCGATTTGATTCCTAATAGTAAGCTAACAACTCCTGCTGCGCCTGCTCGTAGCTATGCTTATTGTTCTGATACGCGATACATTAAAACCCTACATAATCTTGTAAAAGACGTCACGACACTCTATCATGAAAGTACATACGCAGCACAAGATGCTGATCGTGCTCGTCTTTATTGGCACAGTACATCGAAGCAAGCTGCGCAGGTAGCTCGTGATGCGGATGCAGGAAAACTTCTCTTAGGGCATTATTCTGCACGTTATGGTAATGAGCAGCAATTATTGGATGAGGCAAAAGAAATATTCCCTAATAGCTTCCTGACACAAGAGGGTACAAGCTTTGATATATAAGTAGGTCTGTATGAATTGCTTTCGATGCAATTCAACGATTTTAATGTTATATAAATACGAAAGGTAACAAATACCTATACTTATATATAATATAGGCTTTTAAGGTTGCGAATAATCAGCTTCTGGACTTGTATTAGAGTGCTGAAATTCTATTATAAATGATAACAACCGAATTATTTTCACGAAAAAAATATTTTCTTCATGAAAATAAATATTTTTGTTCACGTAAATAAATATTTCTTGTCATGAAAATAATTCGATAATGGTTGTCCCTTTTACTGATGCCAACGGTGGTTAATCCTGCTTTTCTTCCTCATTTGAAGATTGGAAAGATGCAAAACGTTCACCCCTTACAAATAACACAACTCCACTCAATACCAATGCCAATCCACCGAAAAGGAGCTCGTTCCCATTGAAGTGGAGAATAACATGGAGTGCGAACAGAAGTAGACCTAAAATAATGTCTGCGATACCTAAGTATTTGATATATCTTTTCATACAAAAGTGTAAATATGCCGTTTGTAGGCGCAAAAGTACTAAAAATATTTGGTCAGTTGCATAAAAATCAGTACTTTTGCACCGCATTTTGCGAAAGCAGGTGTAATTTAATTCACAATTTTATATTTTTAAGTAGTATGAATCAATACGAAACCGTTTTCATTTTGACTCCCGTTTTGTCTGACGAACAGATGAAGGAAACGGTCGCTAAATTCAAGAAACTGCTCACCGACAATGGCGCTGAGATCTTGAACGAGGAGGCCTGGGGTCTGAAGAAGTTGGCTTACAACATCCAGAAGAAGTCATCAGGCTTCTACGCAATGTTGGAGTTCAACGCAGAACCAACAGTTATCAACACTCTCGAGACCGGCTTCCGTCGTGACGAGAAGGTTATTCGTTACATCACCGTTAAGCAGGACAAGTATTCTGCAGCTTATGCTGAGAAGCGTCGTGCTAAATGGGCAGCTAAAAAGGAGGCTTAAATCATGGCAGAGCAGAAATCAGAAATCCGTTATTTGACCGCTCCTTCTATCGATACAAAGAAGAAGAAGTATTGCCGTTTCAAGAAGAGCGGTATTAAGTACATCGATTATAAGGATGGCGAGTTCTTGAAGAAGTTCCTCAATGAGCAGGGTAAGATTCTTCCTCGTCGTATCACAGGTACTTCTTTGAAGTATCAGCGTCGTGTGGCACAGGCTGTTAAGCGTGCTCGCCAGATTGCGCTTCTTCCATACGTAACCGATTTGATGAAGTAAAAAGGAGGTCAATAGATGGAAATTATTTTGAAAGAAGATATTATCGGTCTTGGATACAAGAACGATATCGTTAATGTAAAGAACGGTTATGGCCGTAACTACCTTATCCCAACAGGTAAGGGTATCATCGCTTCTTCATCTGCTAAGAAGCAGTTGGCTGAGAACTTGAAGCAGCAGGCTTCTAAGCTCGCAGCTCTTAAGGCTGAGGCAGAGAAGAAGGCAGCTCAGTTGGAGGGCGTAGAGCTTGTTATTGCAACTAAGGTTTCTGCAACTGGCGTAACTTACGGTTCAGTTAATGCAGCTACTGTTGTTGAGGAGCTCGCTAAGCGCGGTATTGAAATCGATCGTAAGATTGTTACAATGCGCGATATGAAGAAGGTTGGTACATCTGAGGCTACTGTACACTTCCACAAGGAGGTTGAGGTTAAGGTTCCTGTAACAGTTGTTGCAGAGAATCAGCCAGCACCTGCTGTTGAGGAAGCTCCAGTAGAGCAGCCTGCAGAGGCACCTGTAGCTGAGGAGGAGACTCCAGCAGCTGAGTAATTCTATATTGACATTTTGCACTGTAAAGCAGTAATGTTAGATAATAATCCCTTTCACTTTCGGGTGGAGGGGATTTTTTAATCATTATGAAACGAATTGTACTTACCGGCGGACCTTGTGCCGGAAAAACAACTGCACTTGTCAAGATTATTGAGCATTTCTCAAGTCTTGGCTATAAGGTGTTTATCATTCCAGAAGTTCCAACGCTCTTCTCTCAGGCGGGTATGGATTATCTTACAGATAATGCTGCGTTCTTCTATGAAGGAGAGAAGGCAACATTGGAGGTTCAGCTTGCTTTGGAAGACAAGTTTACGCGTATGGCTGAGACCATTGATAAACCTACGATTATAGTATGTGATCGTGGTACAATGGATATCTCTGCTTATATGAAGCCAGAGATGTGGAAAGAGATTACAGCTGGTGTAGGAACAACTTCCGAGGAACTTCGTGCTCGTTATGATGCAGTTCTTCACCTTGTGAGTGCTGCGGATGGAGCAGAACAGTTCTATACCACTGCTAATAATGCTGAACGTACAGAAGGGCTTGAGCTTGCACGTGAAATGGATAAGAAAGTCATTCAAGCTTGGTCGGAACATCCGCACTTGCGTGTAATCAACAATCACGAGAACTTTGACACGAAGATTAATCGTGTTATACAGGATATTTCTAATGTATTGGAGATTCCACAGCAGATTGTCGAGGAGCGTAAATACATTGTTCGATTGACTGGTGAGATTCCTGATGCTATCGAAAGTGAGATTACACAGACCTATCTTACCTCAGAACCTCGCAGTGAGGTGCGTCTACGTCGTCGTACTCTGAATGGTGTTTCGGTTAATGTTCGTACAACAAAGAAGACTTTACCGAATAATGAACAGGTTGTTACTGAGCGGCAGATAGATAATAATCTATATGAATCATTGATGCGTCAGGCAGATCCTTATCGTCAGTCTATCCACAAGATTCGCAAGACCTTTATCTGGCGTGGTCAGTTCTTTGAACTTGACACTTACCTTGCTCCTACCTCTAATCTTCAGATTTTAGAGACAAAGGGAATTGTTGATCATGAGGATGTAAACTTCCCTCCATTCATTGAAGTTCTCGAGGATATCACAGGTAAGACAGAATACTATAATTACAATTTAGCTTTGAAGAAGTAAAAGTCTTAAAGCTCTCTATATCAAAGAATAGCTTTATAACTTTAAAGTAAAATAAATGCCGTAATACTCTCTGAGCGTTACGGCATTTGTTGTACGTTGTTTTAAGAAGTTTACTTCTTCTTTGCAGCCTTATCGACCTTCTCCCAGTACTTCTTGCCTTTTTCCTTCAACTTAGCAGTGAAGTCCATAGCGTCTGCTGCAGCCTGAGCTTCATCAGCTGGAGATGCGTAAGCGTGACGGAAGCCCTTAACCTTATTCCACTCTCCGCGTGTGAAATCAGGCACCTCTACAGGAATGTTACCATTGTCCATAGAGATTGAACCTAACTCTGCCAAGCAGCACCATTCTGCCAAGTCATAAACGTCGATATCCAAAGGAAGACCGTTCTGCAGACAGTAAACTAAACGTGAGTCCATGATGAAGTCCATACCACCATGTCCACCAACTTCTTTTGCCTGCTTCTCATATTTAGCAACGATAGGACTCTCATACTTCTCTATCAATGCTTTGGTGTCAACCTGTGAAAGATAAGAGTGCCCTGAAAGGTTGTCAGATGACGGAGTAACACCTGATTTCTTCATCTCCTCAGCAGAAAGAGCAAAGCCTTCAAAAGGATACTTATTGGCAAAACCCTTTGTTCCAGTGAGCTGATACATACGATTGTATGGCTGTGGGGTCATTACGTTATGATGAATCTCGATAACCTTTCCGTTCTCAGTGCTGATAAGGGTGGTTGTTTGGTCACCATTACGGAACTCTTTGCAAGGCTCACCGGTCATCTTTTCAACCTGCTTCTTACCGTTAACAGACTTTGTATCCATTGCAACGAGGGTGTTCATCTTATCACCTCTGTGGATATCCAATACCTGTGCGATAGGGCCTAAGCCATGAGTAGCGTAAACATCACCACGGAACTTCTGGTTGTATTCCAATCTCCAGCCTAACTTGTCTTGTGCATCCTTCTTCCAATATGCGTCCCAGAATTTAGATAGTTCATGACGATAGGCACCCTGAACATAAAGAATCTCACCGAAGACATCTTTCTGTGCCATGTTTAGTGAGTTCAACTCAAAGAAGTCATAGCAGCAGTTCTCAAGCATCATACAGTGCAGACGCTTTTTCTCAGATATATCGATGAGTTTCCAAATTTCTGTAAGGTTCATGGCAGCAGGTACTTCTACAGCAACGTGCTTACCATTATTCATAGCCTCGTAGGCAACAAGGAAGTGGTGCTTCCAGTCTGGAGCAATGTAAACGAGGTCGATATCCTTACGCTTGCAAAGCTCTTTGTAGCCATCTTCGCCAGAGTAAATATCGGCTGCAGGCATACTTGCTTTACGCAGATATTCTTGACATCTCTCAGCTCTGTCACGCTCATAATCACAGAGAGCCATTACTTGGATGCCAGGGATGTGTGTCCAACGCTCTACAGCATCATGACCGCGCATTCCTAATCCAACAAAGGCTACGCGAACAGTCTTCAACTTAGGTGTGGTCATGTTCAGCGCACTTTCCTGTCCTGCTGCGCGTACTGGAACTTCAGTTACAGCTTTTCCATTGGTCACCTTGTATGGCCAGTTGAACTGAGCCATTACAGTTGATGGTAAGAGTAAGCTACCAAGAATAAACGCAGCAGCTATTGATCTTCTGATACTCATTGTTTTTAGTTATTTGTTTATTGGTAAATTTGTATTTTAATATCCAAAGTATTTGTAGGCAAAGATACTAAAAAATATTTAAACAAAAGAAGTATGCCTTCTCCTTTTTCCTAATGATTGAGTCGTTGTTTTGTAAGAGTCAATTATTCAGTATTATTTCTCATGTCTAAATATGGGGTTTAATGCTGTCAAGTCGAGAAACTATGATATGTTAATCATTAGTTTCTTACTTATATTATAATGATAGAAAAGATTCTTTCTTTTGGTTTTCTACTGATTTGTTGATGTTAAGCACGTGTGGTGCGGATGGTGAACACCAATGGTGCGGATGGTAAACACCATACGTGTTGTTGGTAAACACCTATCAAATAGCAATCCTTATTAATATAAATAATTGATATTTTGGTCTATTAACTGGTTTGTATGTAAATGCTTGTAAAACAAAATAAGGAACTTCTACATTGAGTAAAAGTTCCTTATTGAATCTATATTCCTTATTATCCTTCACGCCTCATCTGCTCAATCAGTTCTTTCTGACGGTCTGTGAGGTGGTCAGGAAGTTTCACATTATAAGTGATGATAAGGTCGCCGAAGGTACCATCACCACGGTCATAACCCTTTCCACGTAGACGCACCTTGGTTCCACCTTGTGTTAATGGCTTTACCTTTAGTTTTACCTTCTGTCCACCAGAGAGCTGAATAACGACTTCACCTCCTAAAAGGGCAGTGTAAAGGTCTATGCCGACGTTAGCCTCCATCTGTCCTGTTGGTTGTTGTGCATGAGCTCTACCCGTGTTAAATCCAGACGAACGACGTCGTCCACCACCTCCAAAGAGGTCTTGGAAGAAGCTGCTGAAACCACCGCCACCATTACCGAAGCTGCTAAAGTCAAATCCACCGAATGGATTTCCTCCACCTTGTCCACCTTGGAATCCACCAAAGCCACCAGCGTTCTCGTATGCTTCTGCATTACGCCACTGCTCTCCGTACTTATCGTATTTAGCTCGCTTATCAGGATCACCGATAACCTCAAACGCCTCGCTCAATGCTTGGAATTTAGCTTTTGCCTTTGGGTCGTTTGGGTGTAAGTCTGGATGAAACTGCTTAGCTCGTTTTCTATAGGCTGCTCGTACATCCTTTTGAGGGATGTTGCGGTCAACGCCAAGTATCTTATAATAATCTATAAATGCCATAATATCTCCTCTCTAATTAAAGTTTAATACCGTTCTTAGGGTAGCAAATATTGTGCCATTAGTCCATTCTGTCACGATAATCCTCGTAAGTATATTCGCGTAGCACTTCGAGTTCATTATCTGTATGGAGTAGGGCGATAGCGGGATGACTGATGCCATTGAACATATTTGTCTTAACCGTAGTGTAGTGGAGCATATCTTCAAAGATAATGTTCTCGCCTACTTGCAGTGCATGGTCAAATGTCCATGAACCCATCCAGTCGCCACTCAGGCAGCTGTTGGCTCCTAATCGGTAAGTATATTCGCCCTTTGCTGAACCATCTTCGTCAGCAAGTTTAGCATTACGGATGGTTGGATGGTAAGGCATTTCAAGACAGTCAGGCATGTGGCAAGTGAAACTTGCATTGAGTATAGCAGTCTTTATGCCATGATCCTCTACAATATCTACTACCTGTACTACCAAAGGACCTGTCTGCCAAGCAAAGGCACTGCCCGGTTCGAGGATAACCTTAAGCCACGGATAGCGTTTGCGGAACCCTTTTAGGATACGTATCAGTCGTTGAACATCATAATCCTTGCGTGTCATGAGGTGACCACCACCAAAGTTAATCCACTTAAGTTGAGGGAACCACTTGGCAAACTTCTCTTCTATATGTACTAAGGTACGCTCGAAGACATCGCTGCCGCTTTCGCAATGACAGTGAATATGGAAGCCATCCACATCCTCTGGCAATGTTTCTGGTAGCTTATTGGATGATATTCCGAAACGAGTACCAGGCGCACAAGGATTATAAATCAAAGTTTCTACCTCAGAGTACTCAGGGTTTACACGCAGACCGTAACTCAGTTTCTTGTTCTCCATCTTTGCACGTACGTGATAACGCTCGTACTGTGTCAATGAATTAAAGACAAGATGAGACGAACAGCGAGCAATGTCGTCAATTTCATAATCCGTATAGCCCGGTGAGAAAGTGTGTGTAGGGGCTCCAAATTCTTCAAAGCCCAGTCGAGCTTCAAAGAGAGAGGAAGCAGTTGTAGCTTTGATATACTCACGGAAAATAGGAAAGGTACGCCATAAAGCGTATGCCTTGAATGCAAGAATAATCTCAACATCAGCCTCTTTTGCCACATGGGAAATGAGGTTTAGATTTTCTCTGAGCCTTGCTTCTCCCAGCACATACATTGGGCGGGAAAGTTCGGCGTATGTTAATGGATTTATTTTCATGGTGCAAATATAAGGAAAAATTTGCAGTTATGGGAAATAATCTCTACCTTTGCAATACAAATAAAGTAATGGCATGAAACTGGTCATCATGACTAAGTCCACATATTTTGTGGAAGAAGATAAAATTTTGAGTATGCTTTTCGAGGAAGGACTTGATAGTCTGCACATCTCGAAGGCAGATACTTCCCCACTTTATTTGGAACGTCTTCTTTCACTTTTGCCTTCTGAATACTATCGTAAAATCACAGTACATCAGCATTTTAATATGAAGAACGAGTTTTCTCTGGGTGGAATTCATCTGGATAACTCAAGTATTGCTGTGCCTCGTGGTTATCGTGGTTATCTTAGTAGAACTTGCGAAGATGTTATGCAGTTGAAGGCTATGAAAAAGCAATCGGACTATGTATTTCTAAAGAACATCCACCAACCTCGTGAACAGTTGGAGCAAGAGGATCGTGTACTTTCTGACTTAGAGTTAGATGAGGCTTATAGACAAGGTCTTCTTGGGCGTCATGTCTATGCAATGGGTGGTATCACGATAGATGATATACCTATTCTACGTGAACTTGACTTTGGTGGAGTTGTGGTAAGAAACGACCTTTGGGATAAGTTCTGTATTCATAGTGAACAGAATTTCAGTTCTATTATTAATCACTTCCGTAAGTTGCGTGCCCTCTGTTAATGGTGCAGAGACTTAAAATGATTTATACGTTATCAATATAAACAACTAAAAGAAATGAGTGAAAATAACTCTTTTTTGGTATTCTCTGGTACAAAAACGAGATACCTTGCTGAGAAAATCTGCGCCAGCCTTGGCTGTCCGCTTGGCAACTTGGTGATGACCCGCTTCTCTGATGGCGAATTTGTCGTTTCCTATGAGCAGAGTATTCGTGGTAAGGATGTCTTCCTTGTACAGAGCACTTTCCCAAGTTCTGACAACCTCATGGAGCTTCTCCTGATGATTGATGCTGCTAAGCGTGCTTCTGCTCGTCAGATTATTGCCGTTATGCCTTACTTTGGTTGGGCACGTCAGGATCGTAAGGACAAGCCACGTGTTAGCATTGGTGCAAAATTAGTAGCTGACTTGTTGAGTGTTGCTGGTATCGACCGTCTGATGACAATGGACTTGCACGCTGACCAGATTCAGGGTTTCTTCAATGTTCCTGTTGACCATCTCTATGCAAGTGGTGTTCTTCTGCCTTACGTTCAGAGCCTTCACTTGAAGGATGTAGTTATTGCAAGTCCTGACGTAGGTGGTTCTAAGCGTGCTAATACTTATGCTAAGTATCTTGGTTGTCCACTTGTACTCTGTAACAAGACTCGTGCACGTGCCAATGTCGTTGATACTATTCAGATTATTGGTGATGTGAAAGATAAGAACGTTATCATTGTTGACGATATGGTTGATACAGCTGGTACTATCACTAAGGCTGCTGATGTTATGAAGGAAGCTGGTGCTATGAGTGTACGAGCAATTGCTTCTCATTGTGTGATGAGTGGTCCTGCTACTGAGCGTGTAGAGGCTTCTGCGTTGGAGGAGATGGTCTTCACAGACTCTATTCCATATACAGATCGTTGCTCAAAGGTAAAGCAGATTTCTGTAGCCGATATGTTTGCTGAAACTATTCAGCGCGTATTGAACAATGAGAGTATCTCAAGTCAGTACCTTATATAATAAGGAATAACACCGAATAATCTCTTTTTTAAAAAGGAAATAGTATAATGTTTGGGGCGCACAAGATGTGTGTTCCAACATTTTTTATTCGTTCTAATCCTATGGAAATACTGCCTTTATCTTATGATATTTATTAGCTATTATATTCCTACTTGCACGACCTCTCCTCTGACATTTTGTTTATTATCGTCCTTGATATATATCAATAAAACGTGGTTTTAGGTAAAAATAATGGTGAAAATGTTTGGCTGTGTACGCAAACAGTCGTACCTTTGCATCGTCAAAAGACAAATATAGATTGTTTAGGTTAGTAGTAATAGATTTAGGTTTTTAGTTATTATTTTAAGGTAGAACAAAAGAGATTGTTCAGGTTAAAGTTTAATAGGTTTAGTTAAGGTAATAAGAAGATTGATTAAAGGATAACAATGATGCAAGATGATTGGGGAACGCCGTGAGGCGCGAACCAAAAGTCAAGCACAAATATTTCACAGAAATGTGGATATTAAAGGGCACAGCAAATTAGTTGCTGTGCCCTTTAATTTTTTAGTAATTCTTTCTTTGGCTGTTTTATTCAAATATTTAGTCTATGTATGTTTAATGTGTTGTCTTTATAAAGCCTACTGGTAAAGATAGATACTTCGTGTTTTACTATATGCAGTAATGGTAACATAGAGTCAATCTGTTTGTCTTTGCTCAGTGTATTGATGATGAACACATGTTGTGTGGAGGCTTAGCACATGTTGTGCGGATGGTTAACACCATTGGTGCTGAATACCTTTTCCTTAGTATAACATAGTCATTGTAGTTGCTATTTATTGTTGTAAAGGCGTTATACAAGCCCAAGTAAACAGATGTTTAATATTAAACATGTTTATACAATGACATAGGATATAATCTGGCATCTTCTTTTTTATCGTGATGTATTTTGTTTTTTAAATTATAAAAATAGAACTCTGTTCTTTCGTTTGGAGTTTGTTAATTGTTTTCTCTACTCAATTATCCCTTTGTTTTTTCCATAGTTTCCGTTTCTTCTGTCTAAAAGTAAATATTTACAAATGTAATTTTAAGAACATGGCTTAAAAATGTTTTATAAATTTGTTGTTCTCACTTGAAATCGGTATCTTTGCATATAGCTTATTTTAATTATAATAAACTAAAAACGATAAACGTGAAACATAAATATATCATCATATTGTTACTTTTCATTCCTTCGTATCTCTTTGCACAAAACATAGAGGTAGGTACTTGTACAACTAAGGATGGAGGAATTTATCGTGGACAGATGTTCCGTGGTAAACCTAATGGTAAGGGAAAGGCTACTTATAAGAAAGGCAATGTTTATGAGGGTGAATTCATTAAGGGTCTACGCCATGGAGAGGGTACTTATAAGTTTGCAGATGGTGAGAAATATGTAGGTCAGTGGTTCCAAGATCAGCAGCACGGACAAGGTGTTTACTACTTTGCCAATGGTAATCGTTATGATGGTTTATGGTATAAGGATTATCAGCAGGGGCAGGGCACAATGTATTATTACAATGGTGATAAGTATATTGGAAACTGGGATCATGACAAACGTAGTGGTGAGGGTAAATATATCTTTGCTAATGGTGCATTTTATGAAGGCTCATGGAAGAATGATATGAAGAATGGTCATGGAAGCTTCAAATGGCCAGACCGCTCATCGTTTACAGGAAACTGGGTGAATAACCTAAAGGAAGGAAGAGGAATTTATATTTACGAAGATGGTGATGAGTATAATGGTGACTGGAAAAATGATCTGCAGAATGGTAAAGGTATCTATAAATTCAAAGATGGCGAAGTCTATGAAGGTGAATATTTAGATGGCGAACGCACAGGACAAGGCATCTTCCGTTATAAGAATGGCGACCAATATTCTGGCCATTTCCTTAAAGGACTTAAGTCTGGCTATGGCACAATGTCATGGAATAATGGCGATATCTATGTAGGCTACTGGGAGAAAGACATGCAGAATGGACAGGGTAAACTGACCAAGAAGAATAAGGATGTGTATGAAGGGCAGTTCCGAAATGGTTTATTAGAAGGATTAATCATCATACACTATGCTGATGGCAGTAAGTTTCGTGGCAGCTATCACAATGGCAAACGTAATGGAACAGCTATTGAGGAGTCTGCTGATGGAGTTCGTTTTGAAGGTAACTATCGTGATGATCGCCGTGATGGAAAGTTCATTGAGCGTGATAAGAATGGTAAAGTAACTGCCAGTGGTTATTACGAAAGTGGAAAACGCTATACGAATTAGCTTTGACATAATATAACAAATAACATAAAGCTTATCTACCATGGTAACAAAGAAGACCACAACAAAGAAGGCTCCAGTCAAGAAGACTTCTGTCAGAACGACAAAAGCGAAGGGAACGTCTCATATAGGACTCGTAAAGAATGATGCCTATTTGGCGCCTTATGAGGATGCAATTCGTGGACGTCACGAGCATGCTCTTTGGAAGATGAATCAGCTCACACAGAATGGTAAGTTGACACTTTCGGATTTTGCAAACGGCCATAACTACTATGGTTTGCATCATACGGCTGACGGATGGGTATTTCGTGAATGGGCTCCTAACGCTACTGAGATTTATCTTGTTGGTGATTTCAATGGTTGGAATGAGCAAGAAGCCTATCAATGTCACAGGATTGAAGGTACTGGTAACTGGGAACTTACGCTCCCACATGATGCTATGCAGCATGGTCAGTACTACAAGATGCGTGTACATTGGGAAGATGGAGAAGGTGAGCGTATCCCTGCTTGGGCACAGCGTGTTGTTCAAGATGAGGCAAGTAAAATCTTCTCCGCACAGGTATGGGCACCAGCAACGTCATACGTTTGGAAGAAAAAGACCTTCAAACCACAGACTTCTCCACTCTTGATTTATGAATGTCACATTGGTATGGCTCAGGATGAGGAGAAGGTTGGAACATATAATGAGTTCCGTGAGAAGGTATTACCACGTATAATTAAGGACGGATATAACGCCATTCAGATTATGGCTATTCAGGAACATCCTTATTATGGTAGCTTTGGTTATCACGTTAGCTCTTTCTTTGCAGCCAGTTCACGCTTCGGAACGCCTGAAGAGTTGAAGGCACTCATTGATGAAGCGCATAAGAATGGCATTGCTGTTATCATGGATATCGTCCACTCTCATGCTGTTAAGAATGAGGTGGAAGGCTTGGGCAACTTGGCTGGCGACCCTAATCAATACTTCTATCCAGGTGAGCGTCATGAGCATCCTGCATGGGATTCGCTATGTTTCGACTATGGTAAAGACGAGGTTCTCCACTTCCTTTTGTCTAACTGTAAATACTGGTTAGAGGAATATCACTTTGATGGTTTCCGCTTTGATGGTGTTACATCAATGCTTTATTACAGTCATGGATTAGGTGAAGCATTCTGCAACTATGCTGATTATTTCAATGGTCATCAGGATGATAACGCTATCTGTTATTTGACACTTGCTAACTGTCTTATCCATGAGGTAAACAAGAATGCAGTAACGATTGCAGAGGAAGTGTCGGGTATGCCAGGTTTAGCAGCTAAGTTTAAGGATGGCGGATACGGCTTTGATTATCGTATGGCAATGAATATTCCAGACTATTGGATTAAGACTATCAAGGAGTTACCAGACGAAGCTTGGAAGCCATCTTCTATCTTCTGGGAGATAAAGAATCGCCGTTCTGATGAGAAGACTATTTCTTATTGCGAATCACACGACCAAGCGTTGGTGGGCGATAAGACTATTATCTTCCGATTAGTAGATGCAGATATGTATTGGCATTTCCGTAAGGGAGACGAAACAGAGATGACTCATCGTGGCATTGCACTGCATAAGATGATTCGTCTTGCTACAGTTTCGGCTATTAATGGTGGTTATCTAAACTTCATGGGTAATGAGTTTGGTCATCCAGAGTGGATTGATTTCCCGCGTGAAGGAAACGGATGGAGTCATAAGTATGCCCGTCGACAGTGGAATTTGGTTGATAATGAGGAGCTATGTTATCACTTGCTTGGCGACTTCGACCGCAAGATGTTGGAGGTAATTACAAGTGAAAAGAAGTTTAACGAGACTCCTATCCAAGAGATTTGGCACAATGATGGCGACCAGATATTGGCATTTAGTAGGGGAGAGTTAGTCTTTGTATTCAACTTCTCACCAACACATTCTTATTCTGATTATGGCTTCTTGGTGCCAGAAGGTTCTTATAATGTAGTATTAAACACAGATGCCAGAGAGTTTGGTGGCTTTGGCTTTGCTGATGATACAGTAGAGCATTTCACTAATGCTGATCCTCTTTATGAGAAAGATCATAAAGGCTGGCTCAAACTTTATATACCAGCTCGTAGTGCTGTAGTATTGAGAAAGAAATAAATTCATGATGGAAAGTAAGTTTTATGCGTGCTATTTGCGCAGTACTATTTTGCTCATTCACATTCTGTTATCTGTTTTTCTATCAAGCAGATGTGATGACCGTAGTACAACACTTGGCTTCAGGAAGGCAAACCTTCTATAATCCAATGTTGGGTGCAGTGCTGATAACATTTACTTTAAAGTTACTCCAAATGGGTGTAAGCTCATTGTTTAAGTTGAAGAAGCGTGGCTTTGGCTTGACTTACTTTCCATCTTTTCTTATTCTGACAATCATCTCAGATTTGCGCCCAACAGCTGATAGCGTAACATTTGGCAATTGGTTATGGATAGCTCCATTGCTATTGTTGGTTTATACTTTTGTAATGCTCGCTGTTAAACGTTTTGAGCCTTACGAACCAGACCTGCGTAGTTACGGTCCGTTTTCACAGATAATTTGGATAAACCTTTTGCTTTTTCTTGGCTTCTTCTTGTTTACTGGACTCCTCAGTAATAGTGATCGGTATTTCCATCAGCGAGCTAAAGTTGAGGCTTTGATAGATAAAAAGGATTATGCAGGTGCATTGAATGTTGTGCGTACAATGCCGCATACGGATTCTGTAACATCTATGCTAACCGTCTATGCAGTTGCGCGTAGAGGTCATTTAGCAGACAGTCTTTTTCATTATCCTTTGGTAGGAGGTTCACGAACTTTACGTCCTGGAAAGGTACATTCGTGGTTACAGCCTGATAGCGTGCTCTATAAGGTTACTCGTAATTCGGCTAACTATCAGTTGACTGGATTCTTATTAGATCGTAATCTCTATGAATTTGCTCGCTATCTTCCGCAGTATTATCCGTCAGATAGTCTTCGCCCACGTTACTATAAAGAAGCTCTCAAGATTCTCTCGCTTAAAAAGCAAGGCTTGAGAATAATACCACCTTATAAAGAAGGTAGTTATGCTGCCTATTACTATGCAAAGTAATTAACTTCTTTATATAAGGTTTTCTGTTTAGAAATATCTTTACAATAGCTTTGGTAATATCCGTATAAAAGCCGAAAAAATTGCTGTTTTTTTAATATTTGTAACTATCAGCATTTCAATGTATTATAAAGTTATATAGGAAAAGATGCTTAACAAGGTTTCAAAAGGGCGTTAGTTAGACCTCAAAAGGGCATCTTTTGCAAGCCAATTGGGCGTCTTTTTGAAGCTGATTCAGCATCAATTAAAATCCTTGCTGTGAAAATATATTACAAAAATGTAGTTTTCTTGTGAAGGTGTGGAAACAAAATAAAGTTCTATAAGAAGTAATTTTCTAACTCCTTTATCGATGTTTCTGTTATATTATCAATGTTCTTAATAATCTCACCTTTCTCCATCAATACTATTCTGTCGCTGATGTCTGTTGTGTGGTGTAGGTTATGACTTGATATGAGAATAGAAGACTGATATTGCTTTTTATATTCTATCAAAAGCTTCTTCAGATGATTTTGACTACTTGGGTCGAGGAAGTTGAAAGGCTCATCAAGGATAACGAACTTTGGACAAGAGAGTAGCGTAGCAGCTATACCAACCTTCTGCTTATTTCCAGCAGATAGTTCGCGGATATATATCTTTCTACCAAGAATCTCATCACCAAGGAAAATCTGTAAGCTGTTAAGTCTTTCTTCCACCTCTTGTTCTTTGATGTTGTTGACTTTGGCTATGAATGCAAAGAACTCTTTTGGCGTAAGGAAGTCAATTAAAAAGCTCTCGTCAAGATAAGCTGCTATATAACTTTTCCATGATTCCTCAAGATGTGAAACCATAGTTTCATAGGTTTTACAACTCTCTTTGTCAAGATTGCTCTTTTCTTCCGTAAGACAGAAGTTTACGATACCACTATCAGATTTAATGAGGTTGAGGATTAGACGGAAAAGAGTTGTTTTGCCTGCACCATTATTCCCAACAAGACCAATAATCTCGTTGGGTGGGAAACAAAATTCGGGGATAGACACAGCTGTCTTATCCCCGAATGTTTTTATAAGTTTATTAACGGATATTGCTACCATGGCAATTCTTAAATTTCTTACCACTACCACATGGACATGGGTCGTTTGGACGTGGCATCTTATCTGCACGGTATGGAGTATGGTTTACTTCCTGTGCTCCTTCTCGGGTGTCATGGTGTGCTGCAGCAACCTGATCAGGATCATTCAATTCAACCTTCTCCTCTCTGTACTGTTGGCTATGCTCCTCTGGTGCAGCTTCCTGAATCTCATCAGCTGGCTGCATCTCTGGAATCTGACCACGCATGAGTACGCTTGCAGTACGGTTGTTCATATCGTCAATCATGTTGTCCCACAACTTCACACTCTCCAATTTGAAGATGAGCAATGGGTCTTTCTGCTCATAAGAAGCATTCTGTACAGAGTGACGGAGGTCGTCCAACTGGCGGAGGTTCTCTTTCCAATCATCATCAATGATATGGAGGAGAATTACCTTCTCGAACTGCTTAACAACAGACTTAGCCTCGCTCTCGTACGCTTCCTTCAAGTCGCAAGGAATGTTGTAAATACGCTTACCATCAGTGATTGGAACCATGATACGCTCATACATTGCACCCTGATTCTCATACACCTCCTTGATGATTGGCCATGCAACAGACTTAATACGCTCAGTCTTGCGTGAGAAAGCCTCCATTGCAGCCTGGAAACTACGCTCAGAAAGGCCAGAAGTGTTACCACCATTGAATTCTTCCTCTGTGAATGGACATTCCATTGCAAGAATCTTCAAGAATTCTTCCTTGCAGCCCTCGTAGTCGTTGTTTTCAACGATGCTTACGCAACGGTCCCAAATAATGTTAGAAATATCCATACCAATACGCTCACCCATCAAAGCATGACGACGCTTCTCATAGATTACAGTACGCTGTTTGTTCATCACATCATCATATTCCAACAGACGCTTACGGATACCGAAGTTGTTTTCCTCAACCTTCTTCTGAGCACGCTCAATACTATTTGAAATCATTGAACTCTCAATACGCTCACCATCTTCAAAGCCGAGTCTATCCATTACCTTAGCAATACGCTCGGATCCGAAGAGACGCATCAGCTTATCTTCAAGTGATACATAGAATACTGATGAACCTGGGTCACCCTGACGACCAGCACGACCACGAAGCTGACGGTCTACACGACGGCTCTCATGACGCTCTGTACCAATGATAGCCAAACCACCAGCATCCTTAACTTCCTGAGAAAGCTTGATATCTGTACCACGACCTGCCATATTGGTAGCAATCGTTACAGCACCAAGACCATCTACTGCGCGACCAGCCTCGGCTACAATCTGAGCCTCCTTCAAGTGCTGCTTAGCGTTCAATACCTGGTGTGGAATCTTACGCATGTTAAGCATCTTGCTCAAAAGTTCACTGATTTCGACAGATGTTGTACCAACAAGACATGGACGGCCTTGATTTCTCATTGCCTCAACCTCGTCGATAACAGCTGCATACTTCTCACGTGCTGTTTTATAAACGCGGTCCTCCATATCCTTACGTTGGATTGGACGGTTGGTTGGAATCTCAACAACATCGAGCTTATAGATATCCCAGAACTCACCAGCCTCTGTTGAAGCAGTACCGGTCATACCAGAAAGCTTGTGATACATACGGAAGTAGTTCTGTAAGGTAATGGTTGCGAATGTCTGTGTTGCAGCCTCTACCTTTACGTGCTCCTTAGCCTCAACAGCCTGATGCAAGCCATCGCTCCAACGACGGCCTTCCATAATACGACCAGTCTGTTCGTCGACAATCTTAACCTCACCATCCAAGACAACATACTCATCGTCCTTATTGAACATGGTGTATGCTTTCAAGAGCTGCTGTAATGTGTGAACACGCTCACTCTGAACACCATAGTGAGCCATCATCGCATCTTTCTTGTCGATATATGTCTGCTCATCAATTACTTTATCATCTTTCTGCTTCTCAAGTGCAGAAAGCTCTGTGGTAATATCAGGTAATACGAACAACTGCTCATCCTTACCTGTGCTGCCAACCATGCTGTACCCTTATCTGTAAGGTCACATGAGTTCAGTTTCTCGTCAGTTACGAAGTAGAGAGGCTCAATAGCCTTTGGCATTTCACGGTTGTTATTAGCCATGTAATACTCCTCAGTCTTCAGCATACCAGCCTTGATACCTTCCTCTGAAAGATATTTAATGAGAGCCTTGTTCTTAGGCAGTGCCTTGAATGAACGATAGAGAGCAAGGAAACCTTCCTCCTGAAGCTTCTGGAAAGCCTCTTTGTTGTTTGCATTCTTCTGTGCCTCGGCTAACTTGTGGCGAGCTTCTGAAAGAAGTTCGGTAGCCTGTTTACGCTGAACTTCATAAAGGCTCTGTACCAATGGCTGGAACTCTTCAAACATCTGTACGTCACCCTTTGGTACAGGACCACTAATAATAAGAGGTGTACGAGCATCGTCAATCAACACAGAGTCAACCTCATCGACGATAGCATAGTTGTGTTGACGCTGTACAAGGTCGGCTGGTGATACCGCCATGTTGTCACGCAGATAGTCGAAGCCAAACTCATTGTTAGTACCAAAGGTGATATCTGCTTGATAAGCCTTACGACGTGAAGGAGAGTTAGGTTGGTGCTTGTCAATACAATCAACTGAAAGACCGTTGAACATATAGAGAGGACCCATCCACTCAGAGTCACGCTTTGCAAGATAGTCGTTAACAGTTACGACGTGAACACCATTACCTGTGAGGGCATTAAGGAATACTGGGAGGGTAGCAACAAGGGTCTTACCTTCACCAGTAGCCATCTCGGCAATCTTACCCTGATGGAGAACTGTACCACCGAATACCTGTACATCATAGTGAACCATTTCCCACTTGAGGTCATTACCACCTGCTGTCCAGTGATTATGGTAGATAGCCTTGTCGCCATCAATAGTTATAAAGTCTTTTGAAGGGTCTGCGGCTAACTCACGATCGAAATCTGTTGCTGTTACGATAGTTTCCTCATTCTCAGAGAAGCGACGTGCTGTGTCCTTAACAATAGAGAATGCTACAGGCATAACCTCATCAAGTGCCTTCTCATAATTGTCGAGAGCCTCTTTGTCAAGTTTATCTATTTGATTGAAAATAGCTTCACGCTCTTCAATTGGAGTGTCTTCAATTGTTGCACGAAGTTCAGCAATCTTCTCGCGCTGTTCCTTACCTGCATCCTGAACATACTTCTGGATTTCCTTTGTCTTTGCACGCAATTCATCATTGCTGAGTGCTTTAATCTCTGGATATGTAGCCTTTACCTTATCTACGTATGGCTGTATAAGCTTCATATCACGTGTTGACTTATCTCCGAAAAGTGCCTTTAATATCTTATTGAAATTCATTTCTTCTAATTGAGTTTGTTATTTATATTAGAGGTTCTCCCTCTTTGTTTACTTCTATATATCTATGTTTTGTAATATTGTTTATTACGCTAAAGGAAGTAAACTTGGGGCACGAATCTTGATTCCAGTCCTTAAGGAAGGATTAGGAAGGAATAGTTGTGATTCCTGATTATTATTTGATTGAGATGTTAAAGCAATGGAATAATTGTTGTATAAGTCTGTCACAAAGACTGCTTTGCTTTGTGCAGGCTCAACATCTTCGTCCTCTTTAATCTGTTTAAAGGCTTCAAGAACTGATAGGATTTCCTGTTCAACACCCTTAAATGCTTGTTGATGACAAAGGTCTTCGATGTTGACATCACCCAACGCAATCTTTAGCGCAGACTGATAGCTCTGCGCCTCGACTCCTGTTGCCGCAAGGACAACAAGTAATGCGGTGATGTATTTATTCATTATCTTTTATTTCTTAGAATCACTCACGGTTGTTGCAACCGCTTTATTAATTCGCAAATGTACTATGCAATGTAATAGCAAGAATGATGCCACAATTAGTATTGGCAGTGGTATTTCTTGGAATAAACTTCCGAAAAGTCCTAAAATGATAAGGACTCCCCATATTTTCCACCATGTTACCTTCTTCTTTTTCAGTGTACTATAAAGGAAGAACAATGGTAAAGGATTAAAGAAGAATAGGTTGAAATTCAAACTAACACATGGATGTTGTGAGAAAATCATTATAAAGAAGATAATTCCCATGAGCCCTGATGTTAGCATTAAAACTAAATCCCACGCCCAATAAACCTGCTGTCTGCGATAGCTAAAGAGCATCATTACAAGACTGATAACTGCAAATATGAGTGCTATAGATAGCGGAGAAAGTGGAAAACCTGGTTCTGCCACTTCTGTTTCAGCATCCAATAGTACGTTAGTTTCCTTTACTAAAGGTTTTCCGTTGTATCTTGCTTTGTCAAAGTCACTCCTTAAGTTCTCTGGAAGAAACTGCTGCTCAGACTTTGTTGTCTTACGATCAGCATTCACACCGAGTAGAAGGTCTTCTCCGAACTGTGACCATTTATATTTGTTGTTCCATTTATGAATCATAGAACGGAACGTTGCATCTTCTTCTGCTGGTGGATAAACAATCTTTCCATGGAGGTGATTGGCGAGCATATCACGTGCCC
>CAKMOD010000079.1 GCA_927910885.1 uncultured Prevotella sp.
ATTATTTAACTTTCATTAAGACCTTTATTCTTCTAATTATGCTGCCCTAAACAGCTTTACTACTTGGCATTTGTCCTATTAAAGAACCTTTATCACGAATTATCTTCACGAAAGAAAAAGAATTTATTTTCATGAAAAGAAATATTTATTTTCATGAAGAGAAAGAATTATTTTCATGAAAATAATTCGATAAGAGTATGCTGTTACGACTAAAAGCGAGTATAAACTCATAGGACAGACATCCTTACCAATCTTTTTAAACACCACCTTTTGACTCACTATATAAATAAACGTAGGGACGCACAATTCGTGCGTCCGATACGAAATATTCAAGGTTGACGCACGAGCTATGCGCCCCTACAGATTGTCAATGATTATGTTTATTGCCCTTTACGGACAAACTTCTTATCCCGAAGACTTACAGTTTACTCCAAATAGGTGTAACCATAGAGGCCGCTGCGGTAGTTACTGAGGAATTCTTTACCCTCCTCAAGTGAAATCTTACCCTGCTTTACGCTCTTTGTAACCCATATCTCAAGCTGGCGAACAAGCTTCTTAGGATTATACTGAACATACTCCAACACCTCTTCTACTGTCTCACCATCAAAGATTTGATCAATATGATAGCTACCATCCTTTACTGAAATATGTACAGCGTTGGTATCTCCGAAGAGGTTGTGCATATCACCTAAAATCTCTTGATAAGCTCCGACGAGGAAGACTCCAAGGTAATAAGGCTCATTCTTTTTCAATGCGTGGATAGGAAGAACATGACTGCTACGTCCCATTGCAACGAAGTTTGAAATCTTACCGTCGCTATCGCAGGTGATATCCTGTAAAGTAGCGTTACGCGATGGACGCTCATTAAGTCTCTGAATTGGCATTACTGGGAAGAGTTGATCAATCGCCCAGCTGTCTGGAAGAGACTGAAAGAGTGAGAAATTACAGAAATATTTGTCTGCAAGAAGTTTGTCCATATTACGCAACTCGTCTGGCACATGCTTCATGTTCTTTGCCAGATTGTTGATTTCATGGCATACACTCCAATACATTGCTTCAATTTCAGCACGTGTCTTCAAGTCGACCATACCATGAGAGAACAACTCTAACGCCTCCTCACGAATCTGCTCAGCATCGTGCCAGTCCTCTAACATGTTACGAGAATCAAGATTATCCCAGATATCGTAGAGGTCTTTTACCAACTGATGATCCGTATCCTTTGCCTCAAAGTCATCTGACATTTCTGGTAGAGAAGCCGTTTCAAGTACATCAATCACGAGGACAGAATGGTGAGCAGAAAGACTTCTACCACTCTCGGTGATGATGTTTGGATGTGGAATATCATTCTTATTGGCTGCATCAACAAAGGTGTAAACACAGTCGTTGACGTATTCTTGAATGCTATAGTTGACAGAACTCTCGCTACTTGCAGAACGAGTACCATCGTAGTCGACACCTAAACCACCGCCACAGTCAACGAAATCGACATTATAACCCATCTTTCTGAGATTCACATAATACTGTGCAGCCTCATTAAGAGCGGTCTGAATACGACGAATCTTCGTAATCTGCGAACCAATATGAAAGTGGATAAGATGCAAACAATCATGCAATCCCTTGTTATCAAGCGTTTCTAAAGCCTGCAAGAGTTCAGAAGAAGTAAGACCGAACTTAGAAGCGTCGCCACCACTATCAGCCCACTTACCTGAACCACTGGATGCAAGTTTGATGCGAATACCGAGGTTTGGCTTTACATTCAACTTCTTTGCAGCACGTGCAATAAGGTCAATTTCATTGAGTTTCTCCACTACAATGAAGATACGCTTACCCATCTTCTGTGCTAACAGAGCCAGTTCGATATAGCTCTGATCCTTATATCCGTTACAGATAATGAGCGAATCGCTCTGACACTGTACAGCAATCACAGCGTGCAACTCAGGCTTTGAACCAGCTTCCAAACCCAAGTTGAACTTACGTCCATGGGAGATAATCTCCTCAACTACTGGCTGCATCTGGTTTACCTTAATAGGATAGATGATGAAGTTCTCAGCTTTAAAGTCGTATTCCTTCTTTGCTTTCTCAAAGCAAGAGGATGTTTTCTCGATACGATTATCGAGAATATCTGGGAAACGGAGCAACACTGGAGGTGTCACATCGCGCAGGGCGAGTTCATCCATAACGTCACGCAAGTCAACTTGTGTATTATCCTTACAAGGCGTTACATACACATCACCCGAGTCGTTAATACCAAAGTAAGATGTACCCCATCCTGAGATGTTGTACAGCTCTTGAGAATCTTCAATCGTCCACTTTTTCATTTCTATTCTTCTGTCCCTATATATATTCTTGAATTAATCAATTATTTGCTTTGAACTTTTAATTTCTATCTATCTATTAATAGCTATTTTATTTCAGACTGTTGGCTTTATTCAACTTTAATAGTTGACAAAGCTGATTAACTGAAATCTGTATCTTGTCGTAACTATCCATAAGACTCACGTCAAGAACGTGCTTTGCCTTTGCATAAAAAGGCTCACGATGCTTCAGTTGTTCACGAATAAACAGGCTTACTTCATCAGGTGTTTTGTTAAGCAAGAGGGGGCGTACAGACTTACCCATCAGTAGATGCTTGTAAAGGACATCTGTCTCTGCTTTCAAATAGACCGTCTCTGCTTGCCCATTCATATACTCCATATTATCAAAGAAACATGGAGTTCCTCCCCCACAAGAGATAATGACATTCTCAAATTCAGCCACCTCGTGAAGCATTGACTGTTCTATCATACGGAAGCCTTCCTCTCCCCTTTCATCGAAGATTTGCTTCACCGTCTTGCGCATTCGGCTCTCTATGTACCAATCTAAGTCGTAGAACGGAATGTTCAACTCCTTTGACAAGGCTCTGCCTACGGTCGTCTTGCCCGCACCCATATAACCAATGAGAATAATGCGAAGCGGTTTGTATTCTTCTGTATGCTCTGTCATACTCACGATATATTTATCATCCACCCTATAGCCTGACATTATCAGACTACGTGGTGGATGTCTTCCTTTCCCTTATAGGTGAGTCTATATTCAATTACTTCTTACGTTTTGGCTCCGGAGCATTCTTTACTATGTCCATACACTGTTCGTAAGTAAGTTCTGCAGCCTTCTCATGAAGTGCCTTTGGCATACGGTAGTTCTTGCCATCATAAGCAATATAAGGACCGTAACGACCATTCATCACCTCCATCTTAGCATCTTCTTCGAAGGTCTTTAAATGACGCTGTGCATCCTGCAGACGCTTCTTCTGGATAAGGTTGATAGCTGCATCAAGACTGATTGTAAGTGGGTCTTCTTCCTTTGGCAGCGATGTGTACTTCTTGTCATGAAGCACGTAAGGACCAAATCGTCCTGCACCAATAACGACGTCTGTACCCTCAAACTGTCCAAGGTTGCGTGGCAACTTAAACAACTCCAAAGCCTCATCAAGGGTAATGGTTTCCATACTCTTATCAGATGGGAGCTGTGAGAAGCGTGGTTTGTCCTCATCGTCAGCACTACCAATCTGTACCACTGGACCAAAACGACCAATCTTTACAAACACTGGCTTACCTGAAACAGGATCAAGACCAAGTTCGCGCTCACCTGCCTTATGCTCAGAGCGGGCATTCATAACCTTCTCCACTTCTGGTTCAAAACTCTGGTAGAAGGTCTTCATTTCCTTATTCCACTCTGCTTTTCCCTCTGCAATCTTATCAAACTCCTGCTCAACCTTAGCGGTAAAGTTGTAGTCCATGATATCAGGGAAGTTCTCCATAAGGAAGTCGTTTACAACGATACCGATGTCGGTTGGGATAAGCTTACCCTTATCAGCACCAGCCATCTCCTTCTTTGTCTTAGAAGTAATCTTCAGACCGAGCAATGAGTCAACTGCATACTTGCGCTCTTCGCCCTTGCGATCTCCCTTCTGTACATATTCACGTTGCTGAATTGTTGAAATCGTTGGAGCGTAAGTTGAAGGACGACCGATACCGAGTTCCTCAAGTTTACGCACAAGACTTGCTTCCGTATAGCGGTTAGGACCTTGTGAATAACGCTCTGTTGACACAATTTCACGGCGTTCCAACTCCTCACCTTCACGCATTACTGGTAGTGCATGTGAGAACTCCTCACTGTTTTCATCATCATCAGTTGACTCGTGATATACCTTCAAGAAACCTTCGAAAGCGACAACTTCACCATTCGCAACGAACTGCAAATCAGTTGTACTCTTACCATCTTCTGATTCAAGTGATATATTCACTGTGGTCTTTTCTATCTGTGCATCCGCCATCTGTGAAGCAATAGTGCGCTTCCAAATAAGGTCGTACAAACGCTTTTCTTGGCTTGTACCATCGATAGAAACATTGTCGATATACGTAGGACGAATAGCCTCGTGTGCTTCCTGTGCGCCCTTGCTATGTGTCTGATACTTTCTTACTTTGCCGTAATCTGCTCCATAGAGTCGTTCAATCTCTGCCTTACAGGTATTGATAGCCAATGTTGAAAGATTCACACTATCGGTACGCATGTAGGTAATACGACCAGCCTCATACAATCGCTGGGCAACCATCATTGTCTGACTAACGGTAAATCCGAGCTTTCTTGCAGCTTCCTGCTGAAGGGTTGAGGTAGTAAATGGAGGAGCTGGAGTACGTTTCAAAGGTTTCTTTGCAATCGATGAAACCTTGAATTTTGAGGTCTTACACAGTTCAAGGAACTCTATAGCTTCCTCGTGTGTCTTAAAGCGCTTACTCAATTCAGCCTTCACCTCATTCTTTGAACCGTCCTCACTGGTCACAGCGAAGACTGCATTCAAACGGTAGTAAGGCTCTGAATTAAAGTTCTGTATCTCACGCTCACGCTCAACAATCAGTCTAACAGCTACGCTCTGCACACGTCCTGCACTCAAAGCAGGCTTTACTTTGCGCCACAACACTGGTGAAAGACGGAAACCAACCAAGCGGTCGAGTACACGACGAGCCTGCTGTGCGTTCACAAGATTCATGTCCAAACGACGTGGTGACTCGATAGCTTTCAATATAGCAGGCTTGGTAATCTCGTGGAAAACAATACGATTCGTTTTCTCTTCGTCCAATCCCAGCACCTCACAAAGGTGCCAGCTGATAGCCTCTCCCTCACGGTCCTCATCGGAAGCTAACCAAACTTTCTCAGCAGCTTTTGCACTCTTCTTCAGTTCGCTGACTACTTTCTTCTTCTCATCAGGGATTTCGTAGTCAGGATTTAACGTGTCGAGATCAATGCTAAGTTCCTTTTTCTTCAAGTCACGGATATGTCCATAAGATGACATCACCTTATAGTCCTTACCGAGAAACTTCTCAATGGTCTTAGCCTTTGCCGGGCTCTCTACTATTACCAAGTTTTCTTGCATAATCAATCTTGTACATTTTTTCAAGGGCGCAAAAGTACTTAAACTTTTTGCTTACACCTTATATAATAGGCAAAATTTCTACTTTTTAAGTTTTTCGACTCTATTTGTAGAAAATCATATAGTGCCTGACGGATAGAACGAAGCCCGAACTGCTCTGTATGAACCTCTGACAAAGGCAACCATATTGCCTCTTCTACATCGTCAGCAGCCTTGAGTGCTGCCTCATCCTCTACCTTACAGACAAAGAATGCATCAAGTGTTGGAACATCAAAATCACTATAACGATACTTATTCGGTAGTGAACAGAAATAACGTTTCTCTTTGATAATGAGGTTAGTTTCTTCTTTCACCTCGCGTATTAATGCTTCACCGATAGTCTCTCCAATATCACAGAAGCCACCAGGAAGATCCAACGTTCCACGTCCTGGCTCAAACTTTCTACGTGTAACAAGCAGATCTCCCTGCTCATTCAGAATAAATGCAGCAACAGCAGAGCTTGGATTTAAGAAATACTCAAAGCCACAACTCTCGCAGCGTTTGCTTTTTTCATTCTGTTCAACGAAGTGTTTACTTCCACATACTGGGCAATACCGAAATTTATCTAATACGTGCATCTTGAGATTGTATATTGTTCTTGTATATTGATGTTGCTATTTTAGCAGCTTACTAAAAGGAAGTTGTTAACAGTAATACGAAATTATTAAAATTCGTTTATACTTCATCCCTTTTATTATTTCTGCTTGCAAATATACTAAAAACTCTAAACATCTACTATTGAAATCGTATCTTTTTGTTAACTTTGCAACTATACGTTCAAAATCTTACGCTTTATTCCTCTTCTGATGACAGTAACGTGCTGTTTTCTGTAAATCAACTAACTAACATAACATAGTAGAAAGGGAGAGAGTAAACGTACAAAACAACTAAACAGAGAATAGAATGAATTTAAGAAAACTTTTCCTCGCAATCGGGTTGGCTACTGCCACTATGACAATGTCTGCTCAGAGCGTCTTCGACGTTAAGCTTTATAACGGACGTCACCTTACGATAATGGTGATGCAAACGACTCAGCAAAGGTTCGTGTATTCCTTCCTATGGAGAAACAAGCTACTGGTCGCGCTATAATTATCTGCCCTGGTGGTGCATACGAAACCCTTTCTATGGAGAAAGAAGGCTACGATTGGGGAGAGTTCTTCCAGAATCAAGGTATTGCAGCCATCGTTTTGAAGTATCGTATGCCACATGGTCAGCCTGAAGTCCCAGTTTCTGACGCAGAGCAGGCTATGAAACTTGTACGCATGAATGCAACAAGTTGGAAAATTAACCGCAATGATGTAGGTATCATGGGCTTCTCTGCTGGTGGTCACCTTGCTGCAACCATCGCAACAAGAAGTCAGGGTGAGGCTAAGCCTAACTTCCAGATTCTCTTCTATCCTGTTATCTCAATGATGGAAGGTTACGGACACGACAGAAGTCGTCAGAACTTCCTTGGTAGAAATCCAAGCAAGCGTGACGAGAAGAAATACAGTGCTGACATGAACGTGAGTCGTGTAACTCCACGTGCTTTCATTGCCCTCAGCGATGATGACGATTCTGTTCCACCAGCAAATGGTGTAAACTTCTACACCGAGTTGTACCGCAATGACGTTCGTGGTTCTCTCCACGTTTATCCTGGTGGTGGCCACGGTTGGGGTAGCAAGATTGGTTTCCGTTACCATGAGGAGATGATGATGGACTTGAAGGCATGGTTAAAGAGTTTCTAAACCTATTCTAACCTTATCCTTCAATGGGATAACCCCAATTTGATTCATTAGAATTTGAATGAATTATACACAATATAACAAAGGGATACACAGGCTGTGTATCCCTTTTTCTTGTCTTGTCTTTCCTTTCTAAAGGTGATAGATACTCGCTATACTAATGCTCCGCACCATTCGTGTTAGCCCTCCGCACCAGTGGTGTCAAGCCTCCGCACCAGTGGTGCGGAACATTCTCCTCCCCATAATTCACAGCTAAAAAGAAGGCTATCACAGACTGTATACACCTTTATTGCCATAATACAGCAATAAAGGAGATTACACCATCTCCCTCATTATTAACATATCAAAAAGAGAGTCAAGTCACTCTTTCCCTGAAATAACACTAAGGAAAGAATTGACTTGACTCTCTATAACGTTTTTATATTCTACAACTCCTAAGCTATAAGAGTTTACAGAACATTAATATTCATCTATTTTCAGCTCCTTACGATAATCGTTCAGACGCTTCATCAACTGCTTTGTAACCTTCTCTGTACCCTTCTTGCCGTAGATGTTATTCAACTCATCTGGGTCATTCTGTAGGTCATAAAGTTCATAGTAACTTACGTCAGGATCCTCGTTGAAGTAGTTTGTTGCGTAGAGATAGCGCAAACAATTGTTCTCGCTTGTACCTGCAATATTCTGGTACTTATTCTCCTCCACGGCACGCATACCACCCTTACCATAGAAATAGATAAGTTTATAGCGGTCAGTACGTACACCATCGTGCTTACGAACGAGGTGATAAGTAGGATAATCGTAATAATGATAATACAAATCCTTACGCCAGTTCTTTGGCTTCTCACCAGCAAACAATGGCTGCAGAGGCTTACCCGTCATCTCCTTAGGCTGCTCTACACCAGCAAAGGCAAGGAAAGTAGGTGCAAAGTCGATGTTCTGTACCATATCAGTATTCTCAACACCTTCCTTTATATGACCTGGGTAGCTGATAATTAATGGTGTATGGAACGACTCCTCATACATAAAACGCTTATCAAACCATCCATGCTCGCCCATATAGAAGCCCTGATCAGAGGTATAGATAACCACGGTATTCTTATCTAAGTCATGTGCTTTAAGATAATCCAACAGCTGACCAACGCTCTCGTCTACCGAAGCAATGACAGACATATAATCACGAATATAATTCTGATACTTCCATACGGCAAGTTCCTTACCAGAGAGTTTTGCCTCGATGAAACGGCGGTTTCTTGGCATATAATACTTATCCCAAGCCATTCTTTGTGCTGCTGTCATTCGTCCAAGTTCGCCCATCAAACCTTCATAAGAAGCCATACTCTCCACATCTGATGTATCGAGAAGTTCAGGGATTTTGAAGTCTAAGATCAACTCCATATCCTTTTCAATATTCATCTTCTGTGTTTTAGCTGCCGAACCACGATTCTCATAGTTGTCCCAGAAGGTTTTTGGCAATGGAAAGTCTACCCCATCATACATTCCGATATGCTTTGGTTCAGCAAACCAGTTGCGATGTGGTGCCTTATGATGCACATACAAACAGAAAGGCTTATCCTTCTGACGATTATCGAGGAACTCTATTGCATGCTTTGTGGTCAGTGTTGTAGCATATCCCATCTCCTGTTTATACTTGCCATAGTTGCCTGTTGTGCAGAAATTTGGATTATAGTATTTTCCCTGACCATCAAGGATATGATAGTAATCAAAGCCCTTTGGCTTACACATCATGTGCCATTTACCCACAATTCCAGTCTCATATCCCGCCTTCTGCATCAACTCTGGGACAAAAGTCTTTGTCGTATCAATACCTTCAGCTAACTGTCTTTGCCCGTTCTGATGGCTATAAAGACCTGTCATCAAGCAGGCACGACTTGGCGTTGACAATGAGTTCTCCACGAAACAGTTGCGGAAAAGCATTCCACGCTGTGCCAAACGATCGATGTTTGGTGTAGGAGCTAACTTCGATATAGGACTACCGTATGCACTAATTGCCTGCATAGCATGGTCGTCACACATAATGTAAAGGATGTTAGGACGTGCCGCGTCCTGTGCAAGCATCTTACCTTGAGCACATGAAAGTGCTGCCAATGGCAAGATTGCTTTTGCAATGTTCTGATTCATATAGAATGGTTTTTAGATGTTTGTGTCTTATATTTCCTTTCCCTTCGGCATCGTTATCGGGAACAAAGGATTGTCTACATGCTCCTGATAGATTATCTTTACCATCTGTTCAACAATCTCCGGATGCTCCTGCGCAATGTCCTTATCTTCATGAAGATCGGTTGCAAGATTATAAAGGTGCGGTACACCACGAATAACGATCAGTTTCCAATCGCCCATGCGCACGGCAATCTGATTGGTTTCAGCAAACTCCCAATAAAGGTGCGGATGCTTCTTTTGTGCCTTTTCATCGCTCATCAAGGTTGGGAAAATAGATATTCCATCGAAATAATCGATAGCTTTCTTCTTATTGACATAGCGTTTTGGGAAGTTGCGTACACCTGCCACATCACAAAATGTTGGCATCAGGTCGTAGAATGCAAACGGCAAGTCATTGGTCACTCCTTCCTTAACACGTCCCTTCCAACGGGCAATGAACGGAATACGAATACCACCCTCATAGCACTGACGTTTAATTCCACGCAACTTGCCATCACGATTGAAGAATGCAGGGTCTGCTCCACCCTCCTCATGAGGACCATTATCACTGGTAAAGATAACGAGCGTGTTCTCAGCAAGTCCCTGCTCATCTAAGGTACGGAGGATTTCTCCTACATAAGCATCAAGGCGAGTTATCATTGCAGCAAACTGTGCGTGTGTATGCACAACAGCGTTGTAACGTGAGCCTTCCTGTCCTCCCCATGTCTTATCTTCAAAGAACTTCTTCTTGTAGAAAGCTAAAAGCGAGTCGTTAGGCTGTGCAAGTTCTGCATGAGGAAGCGTATAAGTGAATACTCCAAAGAATGGTTTATCATTGCTTTGTCGCTTCAACCAGTTCATAGCGTGCTGATGGATGAGGTCGGCTGAATAGTCTTTGCGTTGCGCATACTGCTCACCAAACATTGGATAATCAATATTATTCTGCATCACAACACGTTTAACAGCACTGTCTCCACGCTCCCTGCTGTACTCATTGAGGAAGTTAGGATAATAAAGATGTGCTTGGAACTGACAGATATATCCATAGAATTCATCGACACCTCGCTTATCTGGTGTTGACTTAGAACCTTCGTAACCTCCAGCCCACTTACCAAACATACCCGTGCGATAGCCCTGTTCTTTCATTATCTCAGGCAAAATAACATGCTCTGGATCGTAAGGATGCTGACCAACAACGCTGAAATCGCGATTTTTTCCGTAATAAATAGGTTTACTTGGTGCCCAATATTCCTTGTTTCCTCTTACCTCCGTATGTCCAGAATGTTGTCCTGTCATAAAGCAGGCACGCGATGGAGCACTCACTGGAGCACCTGCATACGCTTGTGTAAAACGCATACCTTCCTTTGCCATACGGTCAATATTCGGTGTAAGGATATACTGCTGACCATAGCAGCCAAGGTCGCCATAGCCCATATCATCACACATAATATATATAATGTTAGGCTTTTGTTGTTTTTTAGGAGTCGCAGCATTGCCTTGTACACATCCAAAAGCTGTGAGTGGCAAGAGCGTTTTTACAAATGTTGAAATCATATTTATAGGTTTTAGGTTTTCGTTATTTTAGGCTAAAAGATACAGAAGTCCAACCTTAGCTGTACTTCTGTATAGTCTTTATTGCGCTATTTTAATCAACTGACAATCTAATGCAGTTTCTATCTTAGCGATAGTTTGCATTGTAAAGTTATGCCTCCCCGTAAGCCATTTAGATATTTCTGACTCACGTTTATGTAGTTGTTTTGCAAGGTCCTTTTGTGTTAATCCTTTCTTAGATAACACTTCATGGATACGTTCTGCAATCCCAAAAGAAAGTTCAAATTGGGCTTTTTGTTCTGCAGGTACTGCTGCAAGACACTGTCTGAATAGCTCGTTCTTCATCATATATACCCTCCTTATCTATTAGAAGACTTATTCTTACAATTTGAATATCGTACCTTCTATATTGGTTATCATACTTTTCTCTATTGTAATCTGTCCCTTTTTAATTGCATTATGCAAAACCTTATCGAATGTTTGTAAATTCATTACATAACCACTTAAGGTCTCATCCTCTTGATATGTTCTTGTATTCTTTATACCTCCATTACCAAGTATAAGGATTTGATCAGATATTCGCAAGCAATATAATCGCAACTTATGTGAATCTATAGCAAGAGCCTTTACATTGTCACTCATCTTTCCTTCATTTCTAAAAAAGCGTTCCAAAGCTCCTTTTTCGATAATCTTTGATAATGCTAAAAGAATGACATTAAAGTCTTTATTATATGTTGCATTGTCCTTAAACTCATTTAAGAACTTTTCAAACTCACTTTCTTCGTTGTTGTCAAAACAGATAGAGAACATTCCAACCTGCTCACTCTGTTCAATGATTTTTAGAGAAACATTTGTCATAAGTAGATAGTTTAATCGGTTTTGAAACTTTATCTATTCTTAGTAGATTTGCTTCTTTTAGAGTTTCAAGAAGTATCTTATACCCCATAGAAACTGATACAAAGATAATAGTTAAAAGTTAGATTATTCACTTTTGAGTAAACTTTTAATAAATTTTTGGCGTAATGGACATTTGGTAGGCTGAAAACCTCTCGGGTTTCTTTTATTTACTACCTTTGCAGCATTTGAAAATCTATGAATAAAAAAACTGTATCTTCTGTAATAGCTCAAATGTTAAAAAGAATGGGCATCGACGTTCTGTTCAGATGTATTCCTGCAAGGATTGTGGTAGACAATTT
>CAKMOD010000080.1 GCA_927910885.1 uncultured Prevotella sp.
TTCAGCCTACCAAATGTCCATTACGCCACTTTTTATCCGATTACTCCTACTCAGCCCTTCGCAAACAATGAAAAACTTAATCTTTTGTTTGCCACAACCGATTTTTTTAGTTAATTTTGCAGTCATAAAACCAATACGTAATTTTTAAATGGACGATTATCACGCGGAAAATTTCAATCTGTAAGCGTGAGGATTACAACAGGAAGTTGCTAATCCCCACACTATTATTTAACTATGGAGATTAGCTAATGAAGACATATTGGAACATTAACGGAACCCTGAATACCATTAAAGAATGGCAGCCTAACTGCTGGATTCAGGTAACTTGCCCAACAGAGCAGGATCAGCAGGAACTCGAAGATACTTTTCATATTCCAGACTACTTCTTATCGGATATCAGCGATACCGATGAGCGAGCACGCTATGAATATGATGATGGTTGGATGCTGATCATCCTCCGTATTCCATACGTGAAGGAAATTCGCTCACGAACCCCATATACAACAGTACCTTTAGGTATCATTCACAAGAAAGATGTAACCATCACGGTTTGCAACTTTGAAACAAATATGATGCTCGACTTCGTCAGCTATCAGCAAAAGAGAAATGAGGGCTTTACTGACTATGTAGACCTTATCTTCCGTCTCTTCCTTTCTTCTTCTGTTTGGTACCTGAAACGACTGAAGCAAATCAATACTTTGATTGAAAAGGCAAAGCGTAACTTAGATAAAGGTGTAGACAACGAAAGTTTGATTGGACTGAGTCGTCTGCAGGATTCGCTTACCTACTTCATCACATCCATTCGTGGCAACGAGAACCTCTTGGCTAAGTTGAAGTTCAAGTTGCAGATTGACGAGTTGGATGCCGACCTGATTGAAGACGTAAACATTGAGATGTCACAGGCGCGAGAAACGACGAGCATCTACTCCGACATTCTTGAATCTACTATGGATACCTATTCAAGCATTATTAACAACAACATGAACACCGTGATGCGTACGCTCACATCGGTGTCAATTATTATGATGTTGCCAACGCTTATATCCTCCCTATTCGGTATGAACCTTGTCAATGGCTTGGAAACAAACCCATGGGGATTCCCTGTTGCAATGTTATTGTCAGTTGTTGTTTCTGCTGCATCATGGTGGCTGCTACGTCGTAAACGTCTGCTTTAGAAGAGAGAAAATAAAAAAAAAATCAACCTAAAATTAGGTACTTTCAAACTTTTTATCTAAGTTTGCAGTTGATATATTATTGGTAGAAGACTACCGTGCATCTATGCAATGGTCTGAAACCTTAAATGTGGAAAAACCCAAATCACAAACAAAAAGTGAAATGATGGACTCTCAAGAGAATGCCCTGAATCAGGGTACAGAAGAAGTTAAGCTGTCTGAAGAAGTTGCAACTAACGCTACAACGGAGAATTCCGAAGCGCAGAGTGTTAATGAGAATGCAGCAGAAAACCTCAATCAGCCAGTTGAAACACAGTCTGAGAGCGAGGAAACAAACCTCGCAGCTAAGGCATACAGTTCAAAAAAGGAGATTATAGAGCGTCTGAAGGCAATCGTTGATAGTAACGAAACACCTGAAAAAGCCGAAGTAGAACACCTAAAAACGGTATTCTACAAAATTGCATTTTGTTGAGCGTGAGGCACAGCAAAAGGCTTACCTCGACAATGGTGGTGACCCTGAAAAGTATCAGGTATTGCCTGATGAGGACGAAGAAATCTTCAAGGCAGAGATGACCATCATCAAGGAAAAACGCCAAAAGGCTTTCCTCGCACTTGAAGAGGAGAAGCAACAGAACCTCAAAAAGAAAGAAGCTATCATCGAACAGATTAAGGCGATGGCTACTACTCCAGAAGAGGCTAATAAGAACTTTGACCAGTTCAAGAAGCTTCAGCACGAATGGAAGGAAATCAAGATGATTCCTGCTGAGAAGGCTAACGAGCTTTGGCGTAACTATCAACTCTACGTTGAGCAGTTCTATGACTTGTTAAACCTCAACCGTGAAGCACGCGAATACGATTTTAAGAAGAACCTTGAGAAGAAGACTAAGCTCTGTGAGGCAGCAGAGAAATTGGCTGAAGAAACTGATATCATCAGTGCTTTCCACCAGTTACAGGAACTTCATCAAGAATATCGCGAGACAGGTCCTGTTGCTAAGGAACTTCGCGAGCAGATCTGGGCACGCTTCAAAGCTGCCAGCACTGTTATCAACAAGCGTCACCAGCAGCACTTCGAAACACTCCGCACACGTGAGGAGGAGAACCTAACCAAGAAGACTGCACTCTGTGAAAAGGCTGAAGAACTTGCAAAACAAGAGAACAAGTCTTCTGCTGATTGGGAGAAGCGCACCAAGGAAATCATTGCTATTCAGCAGGAATGGAAGACCATTGGCTTCGCTCCACAGAAGATGAACGTGAAGATTTTTGAGCGTTTCCGTGCAGCATGCGACGATTTCTTCGGTCGCAAGGGCGAATTCTTCAAGCAGCTCAAGTCACAGTTTGCTGAGAATGCAGAAAAGAAAAAGGCTCTTGTTGAAAAGGCTCAGGCATTGAGTGAGTCTACTGATTGGAAGGCAACATCTGATAAGCTCATCGCTTTACAGAAAGAGTGGAAGACTATCGGTATGGTTCCTAAGAAGATTGGTGACCAGTTGTGGAATGACTTCCTCGCTGCTTGCAACCGCTTCTTCGAGGCTCGTAACGCAGTTCATGCTGATTCTCGCAATGAGGAACATGAGAACTTAAACAAGAAACGTGATATCATCAGCCAACTGAAAGAACTCGTTGAACAAGCAGGTGAGAACTTGCAGGAGAAGGTACAGAAGTTGACTGAACAATATAACAAGGTAGGTCACGTTCCTTACAAAGAGAAAGATAAACTCTACAAGGAGTACCACGAGGTATTGGACAAGATTTATAAGGACCTCCATATATCTGCCGCACGCAAGCGAGTTGACAACTTCCGCAATAACCTCAAGAAGGTTGCTGACCGTAGTGTTGATGCACTCGACAACGAGCGTGGTCGTCTGCTCCGTCGCTTTGAGCAGTTAAAGCAGGAAGTAAATACTTACGAGAATAATCTTGGCTTCCTCAACATCAGCTCAAAGAAGGGCAACAGCCTTATTGACGAGATGAACCGTCGCATCCAGAAACTCAAAGATGATATGGATGAGGTGAAGCAGAAGATTAAGGCGATTGATGCTGAAAACAAATAAACAGAACATTCCTATCAATTCAATCTCATAATAATATAAGGATAAATTGAGGGGAAATAGAATCAAGAAAAGGGGCAATTCTACAACGAATTGCCCCTTTCTTTATTACGCTAACTCAAATATTCCTCTCGCAACGAACTGTCATTGTCGAATTATTTTCATGAAAGAAAATAATTCTCATCGTGAACATAAATATTTTTCTTCATGAAAAGAAATCGCAACAGATACGAATTTCCCGAAAGGGAGAGACAGAAAGAGTATCTATCAATCATAAAACATACCCTTAAAGTAGGTTTATCCGTTAAACCCAAATCAATCATTAGAGCCTAAACATATCTTGTTTTTATCAGACAGCAATAACTTTTATACTTCGAAAATCCATAGATAGGGCTTCGAAAAATCATTACATAATTTCAAATAAAATACCAATAAATAATGGCAAATACACATGTAAAACACAAGTTTGTAACCAACATGAAATCAGACGGTTATAAATTAGTACAAGAAAAGGTGCTTAATTAGACTTCAATAGGGCGTTAGTTAGCCTCCAAAAGAGCACCTTTTAGAAGTCAATTAGGCATCTTTTAGAAGCCAAAAAACCATGTATTGATTACGAGGTGCATGAAAATAATTTACAAACATCTATAATATGGCAATAAGTTATTATACAAAGTCAGATAGACATCGTATTAATTTGTTATTTATCTTGTAGCTTATCCCGCTTTGCAAGACCATCTAATTTGGGAAAGCCATACCATACAAGTGTATAAGCCTTTGTTCTATGTACAGTTTGCGTATCTAACGGAAGAACCTAAAAGTAGGCTTATTTATTCCTTTACAGTTTTCTTCTTTGCTTCAGTCCATGCAATGATACCGCCCGAAAGGTTGGTAACAGTGTATCCTTCTTTGGCAAGAAGTGCTGCGGCCATTGCAGAACGCTTACCAGAACGGCAATAAACAGCACAAGGACGCTTCTTATCAAGCTTAGCAAGAGCATTAGAAAGGAAAGATGTAGTCAATACATCAATGTGTATTGCACCTGCAATATGACCTTCTGCAAACTCATCAAGCTTACGAACATCCACTAACTGAACAGAGTCAGACTTAATAATCTGCTCAAAACGATTAACGTCTACATCCTCATAAAGATTCTGTGCACATGCTCCCATACCTATTCCTAATGCTGCCAAAATGGCTGTTAATAACTTTTTCATCTTTGATCAGGTAAATATTTAAGTTATAATTTGAAATAAAAAAAGAGAGTTGAAAACTCAACTCTCTCACTTTGTTGGGATACCCGGACTCGAACCAGGAATGACAGGACCAGAATCTGTAGTGTTACCATTACACCATATCCCATTGACCTCACAACTCATTTCCGAATTGCGAGTGCAAAGTTAGCACTTTTTCTTGAACTACCAAAACTTCTACCAACTTTTTCATGAAAAAGATAAAAATATTCTCAAAGGCTGTTTTTGCTTGCTAAACAGCTCAAATAAGCTCAATAGGAACAAATTGCTAAATAAAATGAAATTTATTTTGTGCTTCATTCCTTTTGCGCTACCTTTGCATCTCGTATATTATTAATGTGATTTAATGGATAAGACAAAGAATTTAGTAGAACTAATTACAAAGGGAATTCAAGATAAAAAGGGACATGGCATAGTTATTGCAGACCTATCAGAGATCGATGGTACTATCTGTCGCTATTTCGTTATATGCCAGGGTAACTCCACACAACAGGTAGAAGCTATTGCCGGTTCAGTAGGTGACTATGTTCGCGAAGCTATCGGCGAAAAGCCTATCAACTGCGTAGGACTTGGTAACGCACAGTGGGTGGCAATTGATTATGCGGACGTTATCGTCCACATCTTCACCCCAGAGACACGTGAGTTCTATGACATAGAACACCTTTGGGAGGACGCCAAGTTGACCACTCTGCCAGATTTAGACTGATAAAGTAACCTGGTAATCGCCTTTTTATATAAAAAATCAGACTTCAAAATGGACAATTCAAATCCTAAGAACAAGCCGAATATGCCTAAATTCAATATGAATTGGCTCTATATATTCGTTATTATTGCCCTCGGAGTAGTATTCTTTGCTGGGGGGAATGGGCTTTTTCCGTCAAGTGCAGGTATAGACAAGGACTATACCACGTTCAAACAATACGTTGCTAAAGGCTACGCCACAAAGGTGATTGTCAACAGAAATGACAATACCCTACGTATGTATGTAAGACCAAACCATATCCGTGACATCTTCAAAAAGGGTACACAAGAAGTGGGTACAGCCCCTTATGTTACCGTAGAGATTGGTTCGGTTGATAAGGTAGAGACTTTCCTCGATCAAGCTGTAGCCCAGAAGAAAATCGTAAGCTATAGTTATGAGAACAAAACAAGCAACACCTTCCTTGATATTCTTGTTTCTATTGCCCCATGGATATTCTTCTTTGGAATCTGGTACTTCCTCATGCGCCGTATGAGCGGTGGTGGCGGAGGCAGCGGAGGAGTCTTCAGCGTAGGCAAGTCTAAGGCAAAACTCTATGAGAAAGCCAACGAAATGGGTATCACCTTCAAGGATGTTGCTGGTCAGACGGGTGCTAAGCAGGAGGTACAAGAGATTGTAGAGTTCTTGAAGAATCCAAAGAAATATACCGATTTAGGAGGTAAAATCCCTAAGGGTGCACTGCTTGTTGGTCCTCCAGGAACAGGTAAGACCCTCTTAGCTAAGGCTGTTGCAGGTGAAGCAGGTGTACCGTTCTTCTCTATGAGCGGTTCTGACTTCGTTGAAATGTTCGTCGGAGTTGGTGCGAGCCGTGTGCGTGATGTATTCCATCAAGCTAAGGAGAAGTCACCTTGTATCATCTTTATTGACGAGATTGATGCCGTTGGACGTGCTCGTTCAAAGAACCCAGCAATGGGCGGAAACGATGAGCGTGAGAACACACTCAACGCCCTTCTGACTGAGATGGACGGCTTCGGAACAAACTCAGGTGTTATCGTTCTTGCTGCAACTAACCGTGTTGACATGCTTGATAAAGCCCTCCTTCGTGCTGGTCGTTTCGACCGTCAGATCCACGTTGACTTACCAGACCTGCCAGAGCGTAAGGAAATCTTCCAAGTTCACATGCGCAATTTGAAGTTAGAAAAGAATCTTGATATCGACCTCCTTGCACGTCAGACGCCAGGTTTCTCAGGTGCTGACATTGCCAATGTATGTAACGAAGCTGCCCTAATTGCAGCCCGTCACGACAGCACAGAGGTAACAAAGCAAGACTTCCTTGATGCTGTAGACCGTATTATCGGTGGTTTGGAGAAGAAGACAAAGATATTGACAGCAGACGAGAAGCGTACTATTGCCCTTCACGAAGCAGGTCACGCAACCATTAGTTGGTTCTGTGAACATGCCCACCCATTAGTAAAGGTGAGTATCGTACCACGTGGTCAGGCACTCGGTGCAGCATGGTATCTACCAGAAGAGCGTCCTATCACAACTAAGGAACAGATGCTCGACGAGATGTGTTCATTGCTCGGTGGACGTGCTGCAGAGGAACTCTTCACGGGTCATATCTCAACAGGAGCTATCAACGACCTTGAGCGTGCGACCAAGAGTGCATACGGTATGATTGCTTACGCAGGTATGAGTGACAAGTTGCCAAACATCTGTTATTATAACAATGATGAATATAACTTCCAGAAGCCATACTCTGATACAACAGCTAAGACTATCGACGAGGAAGTTCTGAACATGATTAACGGACAGTATGAGCGTGCAAAACAGATTCTGACTGAGAACAAAGAAGGTCACAACCGACTGGCACAGATTCTTGTTGAACGTGAGGTAATCATGGCAGAAGACGTTGAAGAAATCTTTGGAAAGCGTCCTTGGGTAAGCCGCACACAGGAGTTGCTTGCGCAGGAGGAGAAGTCTCAGCCTAAGTTAGAGGATATGCCAGAGGAAGTTAAGCAAGCACAAGCAGAGCACGAAGCCAGAATCGCAAAAGAAGGTAACGACAACGCAAGTGATTTATAAACAAACATACAGTTATGAGTGATAAACTAAAGAACCTGATTGTCAGAGCCGTTACAGGCGTATTCTTCGTCACCGTGATGGTGTTAGGTATCCTTCATCCTCACGCACTGATTGCTCTTTTCGCACTCATCACGGGTCTTTCCATCTGGGAGTACACCGGATTGGTGAACAATATCAAAGGAGTAAAGGTAAACCGCTTTATCTCAACCATCGCAGGAGTCTATTTCTTCCTATCGGTTGCAGGACTACGTCTGACACCAGTTGAGGGCTTCGTCATCTTTGTACCCTACATTCTGACAATTCTCTACCTGTTAGTTTCAGAGCTGTATCTGAAGAATGAGAACCCTATCAACAGCTGGGCATACACAATGTTGGGACAAATGTATATCGCATTGCCTTTCTCAATGATTAACGTATTAGCTTTCCAGCAGGTTGAACCAGGACAGGCAACCTTCGACTTCCTCCTTCCATTGAGTATCTTCATCTTCCTTTGGACAAATGACACAGGTGCTTATCTCTGCGGTTCACTCCTCGGCAAGCATAAGCTCTTCCCACGTATCAGTCCTAAGAAGAGTTGGGAAGGAAGCATTGGTGGCGGTATTCTTGTTCTCATTGTGGCAGGTGTCATCGGCTACTTTGCAAACATCGGGGCTACACCTCACATGCTGAGCATTCCTGCATGGGTAGGTCTCGGACTCGTCGTAGTGGTCTTTGGAACATGGGGCGACCTTGTTGAGAGTCTTCTCAAGCGTACACTCGGTGTCAAGGATAGCGGTAATATGCTGCCAGGACACGGTGGTATGCTCGATCGTTTCGACTCATCACTCTTAGCAATACCAGCAGCTGTCGTGTATCTCTATACACTGACGCTCTTCTATTAAACTATAATAAAAAAGAAATAACAGACGTGTAGGGACAGACGGAGCCGTCTGTCCCTATGTTGTTTATAATCTTGCCCTATTCCGACAATGAACGCAGAACTAACAATAGACTATCTTCGACAGGCGTTTGAGCATTACAATGACCTCATCTTTGAAGGCAAACTACCTGTACCAAAGCTAAAATGGTCACGTGCTAAAACTCGGTTGGGACAGATGGCATGTAAAAGAAAGATGAGTTGGGGACGTACGAAGTACTATGACTTCACCATTTCCGTTTCCAACTATTATAATCTCACAACAGAAGAAATAGACGATGTGCTCATCCACGAGATGATACACTACTCTATTGCCTATACAGGTCTGAAAGACACATCAGCACATGGCGTTGTCTTTCGTGGTATGATGGACAAGATTAACCGTACTTTCAATAGACACATCACTATCTCTGTGCGCACACGCAACCTACAAGCACGCAGCGCACAACAACCCAAAGACTATCTCATATTGGCATTAAAGATGAAAGATGGCAAGTATTTCCTTTCTTCTGTCAATCCCTCTGCTGCAGGTAAATTGGCAATCTCCCTTGCTCGCGCTCGTGAGATAGCACATTACGCATGGTATCAGTCACAAGATGAATACTTCCGCAGTATGCCACGTGTGCGTTCTCTACGCGGCAGACAAGTATCTGAAGAGGTCTATAAAACGATGATTGGGAAGATGAAACTACAAAGATAATAAACTGATAAGGATACTAAACCGATTTATTTTCACGACAAAAAAGAATTATTTTCATGAAGAAAAATATTTATTTACGTGAAGAAAAATATTTATTTTCATGAAAAGAATTTAGACACTGCCATTGATAGGTATGCTGACTGTACGGATATTAAACAAAAAAAACGCCTTTGCTGAACTTCTGCAAAGGCGTTTTCTATTTTATAAGATATGTCTATCAGCTTAGAACACTGGTACAATCCAGAAGTGCATAGCACGACTTTCAGCTGGTAACTGATACTTCTTCAGAGGTTCTGAACCCCAACTATCAATACCACCCACACCCATCATAGCTGCATCCAACGTAAGGTTAGTGTACTTAGACAATGGTACCTGATAGCTGTGACGCTGATGCTTCTCACTTCCCTCATCAAGGTCAGAGATGTTATAGTGTAATGCACTGGCAGAGAATGCAGCCTCATCAAAGAGTACTCGGAATCCACGACCGCTGTTGTCAGTCTGCTGCCACCAGCGAACGTCGCTCTTCGTGCCTGTTTCCTGTGGACGAATGTAAGGGAAGAACTGCTTGTCAGCAGTCTGCTCATAGCATCCAATACGCTGAGAAAGTTTACGGTCAACATAGTTCTCAATAGGTCCACGACCATAGAACACTGACTTATCCATATTGTAAGGCAACTGCATCAACATTCCGAAGCGAGGAAGTTGAGGAGCCTTGCTGCCTTCTTTAAATTCCATATCCATACTAACATGGAGCGCACCATCCATTGCAACATGATAAACGATACATAACTGTCCGCCAACCTCTGGTAAATCATATACCGCAGTGAGGCGATTCATCTTCTTCTCAACCTCTAAAGATTTCAGTGTCATAGTAGGATTCTTCCATACAGACAGACGGTTTTGGAAGTTAGTACCCATATCGTTGTCAGTCATAGCACGCCAGAAGTTAGGCTTCAAAGTACCACCATCACCGAGGAAGTTACGACCATCAACCTGATAAGTACTGAGGAAACCAGTCTTACGATCGAATACAAGGTTAAAGTTATTACCAGCAAAACTTACAACTCCTTCCTTCACGTTATCAGTTATCTTCATCTTCTTGTACACAACTGGCTCCATCTTAGGCATTGGCTGCCAAGGCTGTACCTCCATCTGCATTTCTGCCACAGTCTGACCAGCTGCCATCAATGGTTCAGCAGTCTTCAACTTAAAGTCGATATTCAAGAGTACTTCACCATCAAACTCCTTACCTGCTATTGGCAATGTGTATTCAACTGTCTGCTGTGGTGCAACATTCAGTTCATCAATCGCTCCCTTTTCAACAACCTTACCCTCGTTAACAAGGCTCCACTCCATACGATAGTTGCTTAGATCACGGAAGAAGTATTCGTTGTGAACAGCAATCTTACCCTGCTTGAGGTCAACTGGTCGAGCCCAGATATTCTGATATTCATAAGCAACTTCATAAGCATGTGGATTCAACTGACGGTCAGGACCAATCATACCATTGCAGTTGAAGTTGTTGTCTGATGGGTCGGTCTTATTATAGTCACCACCGTATGTGTATTCCGTCTTCACATCAACCGCATCAGCCGCACGCTCATAGTCTTCCAACCTACGAGAAGCATCAAACTTAGGATTGCGGTGTAAGCCTTGATCTACAAAGTCCCAATCAAATCCACCTTGGAACTTAGGATACTTACGAACAAGGTCCCAGTACTCCTTCAAGTTACCACCAGAGTTACCCATCGTATGGTTATACTCGCATTGGATAAGTGGACGACTGTATTGAGCGTTCTTTGAGTAATCCTCACAAGCCTTTGGAGAATAGTACATTGGACAGAAAACATCCGTAGCATAGCCATTCAACTCAGCACGCTCATACTGTACGGGGCGGCTCTGATCTTGCGATTTAATCCAATCGTATGCATCATCGAAGTTCTTGCTGTAACAAGTTTCGTTACCAAGACTCCAGAAAATAATACTTGGATGATTGAACTTCGTACCAACATTATACTGATTGCGCTCCATAATCTGCTTAGCAAAAAGCGGACTACCCGATACTGCATCCTTACTATATCCAAAACCGTGGCTTTCTTGATTAGCCTCAGCAACCACATAGAGTCCATATTCGTCGCATAGATCATACCAAATAGGGTCGTCAGGATAGTGGCAAGTACGCACTGCATTGACATTCAAACGCTTCATCAGTTTGATATCCTGAATCATGCGCTCACGTGTCACAACGTAACCACCATCTGGATCCATCTCATGACGGTTAGCTCCCTTGAAGAGAACAGGCTGACCATTGACTAACACCTGAGAGTTCTTGATTTCAACCTTACGGAAACCAACCTTGAGCGGGATTGTCTCAATAGCCTTACCAGTCTTGGCATCCTCTACATTCACATAGAGATTATAAAGATAAGGAGTCTCTGCGGTCCACTTCTTTGGGTTTCTCAGCTCCATAAACGCCTTAGCCTGCCCAGCCTTGTCTGCTGTAACGACTGTCTTTGCAGCAAGATTATTATCAGTATCCTCCAAGATTAAGAAAGCCTTTGTATTACCCGCTAACTGGAGATTGACGCTAAGCGTACCATCTTTGTAATCATTTACGAGGTCAGGAGTTACACGAATATCTTTCAGATGCTGCTTTGCATCACGCGCATAGAGATAACTGTCACGAGCAACACCACTAAGACGCCAGAAGTCTTGGTCCTCACAATAGCTGCCATCTGACCAACGGAACACTTGGAAAGCAATCTGGTTATCCCCTTTCTTGAGGAACTTCGTTACGTCAAACTCTGGTCCAATCTTAGAGTCTTCACTGTAGCCAACGAACTTACCGTTCACCCACAGATATACACAAGATGTCACCGAACCGAAATGAGCAATAACTTGTTTGCCGTCCCAGTTGTCTGGTATGCGGATAGTACGACGGTAAGAGCCTACGTGGTTTTCCTTAATAGGAACCTCTGGAGGGTTGTTTTTGAAGTTACCACGCCATGCAAAACCAATGTTAACATAAACAGGGTCGCCATAACCATTCACCTCCCAGATACCTGGAACAGGGAAGTTCTTCCACTGAGAGTCATCGAAATCGGTACGGAAGAAATCTGTTGGACGCTGATCAGCATTCTCAACCCAATTAAACTTCCAGTCCCCATCAAGTGAAAGGTAATTAGCCGACTTCTTCATATCAAACTTTGTCCCACGCAGATTGTCATTTGGGGCGAACGCAAAAAAGTCTGTATGCGTTGCAAAACGATTGACAGCATTCACCTGAAGGTCATGCCACTCGGTGAAAGTAGGCTCAACAGTGGTTTTCTGTGCATGGAGACCAGACACAGACATACCCATCAGCAAAGCCGTTAGAAAAAGCTTTTCCATATTGATAATAATTTAGGTTTCTATCTTTAAGTTCCTCAACTCACAAAGAGTATATAAAAGGATAACACAACAAAATTAGCAAAAAAACCTGTAATCGTAGACTTATATCCCGAAAAATACGTATATTTGCTTAGATAATCAGTATAAACAACATTTATTACATCCTAATATGGCCAGACAACACTTCCTAACCCATTCACTTGTTTGCTGCCTTTTAATAGTTGGTTCTGCAAATGTAGCAAATGCACAGAGTAGACACAAAGCAATTACTACACAAAAGAAGCAGCCATTATTCCTCATCAATGATACCCTACCTATTGTCGGCTCAATGGCAAAAGTAGGTGAAAAGCAGATGAATAAAGGTTTAGTAAACTCAGCTATCAATGCCCTTTCTGGACAAGCTGTCGGTGTGAATGTTGTTACAAACGGGCAGGATCGTATGGCTATGCTGACCAGCGTGCGTGTTCGTGGTACAACATCACTTACTGGTGGCAACGACCCTTTGGTCCTCATAGATGGTGTTTCTGCTGATTTAGCTACTCTATCTACCATTTATCCAGCCGATATTGAAAGCTTTACCATTCTCAAGAACGCTTCAGAAACATCTAAATATGGTTCACGAGGAGCATCGGGTGTTATCGAAGTAAAGACAAGACGTGGTAATGGTAGTAAGTTCCAGATTTACTATGATGGAGCAGTAGGATTCGATGCGGTCTACAAACGACTTCGAATGCTCAATGCTTCGGAGTATGTTAGTGCTGCAAAAGCATTGGGATTAGACTATGTTGATAAGGGCTATGATACTAACTTCCAAAAAGAAATAGTACGAACAGGTTTCGTAAACTCACACCACGTGGCTTTTAGTGGAGGCAGTGAGAAGTCTAACTATCGTGCCTCATTAGGCTATGTGCGCGGTCAAACGGTTATTAAAAACAAGGATTACAATAACTTCGTGGCTAAATTAGACATCTCACAGCTTGCCTTTGACGAGAGACTAAAGATAGACTTTGGTGCCTTCGGTTCATCTCAACAAGATGAAAAGATATTTGATATTCAAGCACTTTCCTACTCTACTGCTGCAATGAATCCAACACTCCCATTCCACAAAACAGGAAACGGCTGGCAGAGGAATGGCAATGCATCACAAATAGCACCGACAGAACCATTGCTGTTTGAGCGTAACGATGAAAAAAATCTTACGTTCAACTCACATCTGCAATTGTCTCTACAGCTACCTCATAACCTGCAATTAGCTGCCTTAGGTTCTTATTCTTACACTTCAACAGAGCATGGCAAGTTTGCTCCTACATGGGTATGGGCACAGGGATTGGCATATAAAGGAGAACGAAAGGCGGAAGAGATGTTGGGTAATATCTCTCTTGGCTGGAAGCATCATTGGGCAACAAGTAGTCTATCTGCTACCATCCTTGCTGAATATCAGAAGAAGAAGATGGCTGCCTTTTGGACACAAGTAAAAGGATTAACCAATAACTACTTTGGTTATAACAACCTTGGTGCTGCTTCTGACCGTCCTTATGGAGGAACGGGTAGTAGTTATGCTGACCCAAGTCTTTCCTCTTTTATGGGTACACTTACCTATACACTACTCGACCGATACACACTTAATCTGACAACACGTGCAGATGGTTCGTCAATGGTTGGCAAAGACCATACATGGGGCATCTTCCCTTCTATCTCAGCAACTTGGGATATGAAGAAAGAAAGTTTCCTACGCAACAATAAGAGCATTAGTCTTCTGAACCTTCGAACCGGTTATGGTCGGTCTGGAAACCTTGGTGGAATCAGTTCTTATTTGACCTTAAGGCAATATATCCCAGTAGGTTTAATCTCGTACAATGGTACACCAACGGTCACAATGGGTACCTTGCGCAATAGTAATCCAGACCTACGTTGGGAGACACGTAGCACCTTTAATATTGGTACCGACCTTGGACTGTTCAACAATCGCCTGCTCCTTACAGCAGAGTATTACTATTCCAAGACGACTGATATGCTCTACGAATATGACGTACCTGTACCAACTTTCGCCTTTGACAAGCTATTAGCAAATATCGGTTCTATGTCTAACAGTGGATTTGAGTTGGGTATCGGTATTGTTCCTATCTCAAAGAAAGATATGGAACTCAATGTTAATGTCAATATGGCATGGCAAAAGAACAAACTCCTTTCACTCAATGGTAAGCTCAACGGAAGAGATATGACAGCATCAGACATAACACCAATTGGTAGCATGAATGGTGCAGGTTTCCATGGTGGTTATAATGATATTCTTTATCAGATTGTAGGCCAACCGCTCGGTGTTTTCTATCTTCCTCATTGCAAAGGAATCATTGACAATGGACATGGACACACAAGTACGACATTGCTGATTTGAACAATGACAATGTAATCGACCTCAGTGACCATGGCGATCGCTATATCGCAGGACAGGCAACACCAAAGATGACCTTAGGTTCAAACATAAGTTTTAGATACAAAGATTTCGATATTTCCCTTCAGATGAATGGTGCTTTCGGACATAAGATATTTAATGGAACAACCCTTTCCTATATGAATATGTCGAACTTCCCTGACTATAATGTCCTTGCAGAAGCTCCTGCACGGAATATCGTTGACCAGAATGTGACGGATTATTGGTTGGAAAAAGGTGATTATCTAAACTTTGATTATCTTACGATAGGTTGGAATACGCCTGTTAAAAACAAATATATCAACTCACTACGTGTGTCTTTTAGCATCAATAACCTCGCAACAATAACAAGTTATAGTGGCTTAACACCGATTATTAATAGTTATGTAGTAGATAACACCTTAGGTATTGATGACAAACGTACCTATCCTCCTTATCGCACTTACTCCATTGGTATGAGTATTAAATTCTAAGTTCATTAACACAATATAAACAACATCAAGTATGAAATACTTATTTCGCTCCCTCTTTTTTCTAAGTATCCTCACACTGACTGGCTGTTTGGACGAAAACAGTAAAGATAGTATTAGCGCAGAACAAGCCTACACCACCGATAAGGATGTTTATGTCAATACTGTCGCTACCTTGTATAACTACATAGGAAGTGATAAAGACAGTGAGGGATTACAAGGTACTTTGCGAGGTGTGTATGACTATAACACATTCACAACTGATGAGGCTATCATACCAATTCGTGGTGGAGACTGGTATGATGGGGGCTTTTGGGCAGATTTATATACACACAACTGGGCAGTAGATAGCAAACCACTCTACGATACATGGAAATATCTCTATAAGGTAATTGTCTTCAGCAATGATGCACTTGCTACTATTGACAAATACAAGCAGTTACTTACAGACGACCAATACAAGGCTTATAAGGCTGAAGCAAGGGCTATTCGTGCCTTATACTACTACTATCTTATGGATATGTTTGGTAATATTCCATTGGTAACAACGGTAAGCGAGAATTCTGAAAATGCCGAACAAACCAGCCGTCCAGAGGTGTATAAGTTTATTGTAAAGGAACTTCAAGAAGTCACTCCACAACTCCCAACTGGGCACAGCAACCATTTAGGAGCTAATTATGGACGTGTGACACGCTCTGTTGCCAACTTCCTTCTTGCTAAGTTAATGCTAAATGGTGAGGTTTATTCTGATACTGATTGGACTGATAGTCAGCAACCAAATGGTAAGCAAATCTACTTTACCGTTGATGGACAACAAATCAATATATGGAAAGCTTGTAAACACTACTGTGACAAGGTGACATCTGATGGCTTTACCTTAGCTACCGATTATCTCAGTAACTTCTCTGTCAACAATGAGAATTCGCCAGAGAATATATTTACCATTCCTGTGGACAAACATCTCTACAGAAGCCAATTCCAATATCTTTTCCGCTCTCGCCATTACGCACATGGTAGTGCGCTGGGAACAGGTGGAGAGAACGGAGCCTGCGCTACAGTCTCTACTGTCAGAACCTTTGGCTATGGCACTACTAATGTTGATAAGCGATATGCCTATAACTTCGACTCTGACACGGTTCGTGTAGATGGAAATATCGTACGTTTAGAGAATGGTAAGCCGCTTGTTTATATGCCTCTTGCCGTAGAACTAAATCTCACTAACAGTCCCTATATTAAGACTGCTGGTGCGAGAATGGCTAAATATGAGGTAGACCGTACCAGCTATAACGATGGCAAGAATCCACAAAACGACATTGTTCTCTTCCGTTATGCTGATGTATTACTCATGAGAGCGGAAGCCGCTGTACGCAATGGAGAGAATGGTAACACTGAACTAAACCTCGTTCGTAGCCGTTGCGGAATGGGAAACAGAACCGCTACATTAGATAACATCCTTGCTGAACGCCTTATGGAACTAACGTGGGAAGGCTGGCGTCGCAACGACCTCATCCGTTTCAATCGTTTCCATCAGTCCTACGATCTTCGTACTGCACGCGAAACAGAAGCCGACCGTCATACTATCGTCTTCCCTATTCCATCACGTGCATTAGACCTCAACGAAAATCTGAAGCAGAATAAAGGTTATAAACGCTAAATAAAAACCTCCGTCAACCCCATGCTTCTGTGTGAGGTTCAACACTGCAAGATTGAGAAATATATTGACAAAATATTAGAGAAAAAGGTAGAAAAATGCCTTAAAAGCGAGTTATTTTATCGCCTCTGTAAGTTACTTGTTTATCAAGTAGTTGCAAAAAGGGATTTTAAAAGGTGCTTTTTAAAGGCTCTAAAAGGGCGTTAGTAAGACCTTAAAAGGGCATCTTTTGCAAGCCAATTGGGCGTTAATTGCAAGCCATTTGGTGGTCTTTACAAAATCGATATATGAAAAATACGGACAAATATAGAGAAGTTTGGAGTGATAAGGTTTGCATTTTACGCTTAGAACCTTAAGAAATATCACACAGCAAGGCTCTAAGTTTGCAGCAAGAAACTTAGAGTTGCTCTGTGTGTTTTATTATATAATAGGTTTAAACTATCACTTCATAATCCGGAAGAATCCTAAAAGATAAAGAAAGCAGGGATAGACGAAGCCGCCTACCCCTGCTTTCTTCTCATATGGCTTGCATAGCTAATATAGTATTCCAAGGTTTCCTATAAAACATAAAGTCAGTATTTATCTAAGAAATCTATCGCCACCAGCCTATCTTTTCCTCCCCTCCTTTGGAGGGGTCGGGAGAGGTCTTTACATATCCTCTTGGAACAATGGATCCTCAGGAACAACCATAATTGGTTTCTGCTGAGCAGCCTTCATAATATTCTCTGGTACGTACTTATTATCAACAACCAGACGGAAGGTATATTCATTGAACCAAGGATTACTCATAATCAAGTAACCATTCTGACCATAAGAGGCACTCCAAGAGTTCTCTACCTTCCATTTCTTTGGCTGGCCGTTCTCATCTAAGTCTACTGCTGTAAGTGTCATCGCATGGGTTGAACCACTGTCAAAGGTTGCTATACGCTCTGCCTTGTTCATTGGGAAGGTTGTTCCGAAAAGTGTTGCATAGTCATAGTTATCCAAGTCAAGATAACCACGCTTGCGGTCGAGCTGCTTACCAACATCATAACTGGTGTACATCTTCGTTGAGTCTTTCAGTGAAGCTATAGCCATCTTCGCTATATCTTCCATTGGAAGGTTCACATACTTCCAGTTATGACCATCGTAGGTATGACGGTCATACTCAATTTCGTAGGTCTTATAGTAAGGACGACGAGGGTCGTTCATTGCCATAATGAAGGTTCCATTGAGTGGACCACCCACTGTTTCCTTATAGAATTCCTGTGGTGTATAGGTCTTAGCCTTACCAATCTGCTTACCGTTCTTATCCTTGAAAGCAAAGGTGAACGTCTTCACTGGCTCACCCAAAGAAAGTGAGAGTATATGATAGATATTACCCAACATCTCTGTCTTACGTGCCTTGATAGCTGCCTTCGACTTCTTGTCAGCTACCATCTTACGCAGTTCCAGACCATACTCACGTAGTTTTGATGACACAATCCTTGCCATGCGAGAGGTATTTCAGCTGAATAGGTTTCTTGCATAGCTTCCATTGGTACAACACCATACTTCTCAACCAAGTCAGATACACCGCAGAACGTACCACCATCACTGATAGGATTCTTAAAGAAGAACTGTACACGTGGGTCGTCTAATGGCTTACCAGCATTGTCTATCACACCTTGCAGCATCAAGTTTGCTTTCTCTAATTGGTCATAGAAAGAGAGATAAACGTGAGAATATTCCACTCTCAATGTATCCTTATGGCGACGTGCAAAGTTAGCACGCAAAACATTCAGTCCAGTAAAGAGCCAGCAACGACCCGAACTTTTCTGATCTTGGATATTCTGTTTCGGTGTCTCCACGCTAAAGTAGGTATCTACAGGACCAGAATTACGGAAGTTACGAGCAAGGTCATCAATAGAATTTGTGGCGATTGCATTCGATAAAGCACGGTCAGACTTAGTCAATCCAGACTTCTGAATCTGCTGCAACATCTGTGCATCAATACCACCATCTTTCGTCTGTGCCTGAAGTGTAAGTACACAACTTAACAAACCACAAGCAATAAACATATTCTTTCTCATTGTTTTCTTAATAATATTAAGGTAAAGGGTTATTTAAAAACTTATTTTCTACAAAGATAATATTTATTTCTTATTGTTGTTGTAATAAAGTGTGAAAATCATCATTGATACTGATAAATTCTACCTAAAAGGGAAAGGTTAACAATTTCTTTTCATGAAGAAAAAGAATTATTTTCATGAACAAAAATATTTATCTTCATGAAAAAAAAAGATTTATTTTCATAAAAATAAATCGGGAATAAGGTTAAATAGTGAGATTGAAGAGGATTAAGTAGTAGAATATAACCCTACTTTATCTCCTTCATTCGGCATTCTTTTGTTCGTAAGTTTTCCTTGAATAAAAACCTGTACATGAAAAGAAGGCTTCCTATCCTATCACTTTGACCATGCTTTCAGGCATTTTCTATGTAAAACATTTGCGTATCTTGTTTTTTTTTACGAATATTGCATACGCAAATTAGCGGCTGCTGAAAGTCGCATAAACTAAAAACAAATCTATGAAGAAAATCTTATTGAGCCTGTTTCTTGCTGCTGTCAGCCTATCAAGCTATGCACAGCACTTTATAACAGACCCTAATTTCAGACAAAAAGTAGAAAACGCATTCCAAGCCAAGATGAAGGTTATTGGCAAGAAGTTCTATAACACAAAGGGACTTCGGGTATCTCCTGAGGAGGAGGAAGCCTTACGTTTCTTGTATGCTTATATGCCAATTGCCGATGCAACGGACTATCCTACGGCATATCATCTTAAAAACATACGCACCGCCTTGCAAACAAGAAAGTCTATGGCATGGGGAAAAGATGTCCCTGAATTGCTGTTTAGACATTTCGTTTTGCCTATGCGTGTGAACAATGAACCACTTGATAGTTCACGTGCTATTTTCTATCGTGAACTGAGTGAGCGTGTAAAAGGACTTCCTATGAAGGATGCTATCCTTGAAGTGAACCACTGGTGTCATGAACGAGTTACCTACGAGCCTTCCGATGCTCGTACTTCTTCACCACTACAGTCTATCCGCACAGGGCGTGGACGCTGTGGCGAAGAGAGCACCTTTACGGTAGCAGCCCTCCGTTCTATCGGTATTCCAGCCCGTCAGGTATATACTCCTCGATGGGCACATACGGATGACAACCATGCTTGGGTAGAAGCTTGGGCTGATGGCAAATGGTATTTCTTAGGTGCTTGTGAGCCAGAGCCTGTGCTCAACCTTGCTTGGTTTAACGAGCCTGCATCACGTGCAATGCTCATGCACACACGTGCTTTCGGTGATTATGAGGGTCCAGAGGAAGTGATGTTACGTACCAATAACTTCACCGAGATTAATCTCATTGACAACTATGGCAGTACGTCAAAGATCGATTTTAAGATTATTGATAAGGATGGCAATCCTGCTGACAATGCTAAGGTAGACTTCAAAATCTATAATTATGCCGAATTCTATACCGCTGTATCAAAGTACACAGGTGCTGATGGAACGACCTTCCTCTCTGCTGGTAAGGGTGATATGATTGTCTGGGCATCAAAGGATCAGCAATTTGGCTTTGCTAAAGCCACCTTTGGAAAGGATAAGTCTATCACCATTAAATTGGAATATAATGAGAATAATGTACCAAAGGAAGCTGACCTTGACATCGTTCCACCTGCTCAGAACTCTACATTACCTGCCGTAACGAAGGAACAGCGTGATGAAAACACACGTCGTTTGACTTATGAGGATTCAATCCGTCATGCCTACATTGCCACCTTCCCAACGGCAGAGAGCATGAAGGATTATCGCTATCCAGCAGCCACCCCTTATATTATTAAGGCACGTGGTAATTGGAAGACTATTCAAGCGTTTGTTGAGAAGTATGCTAATCAGCAGGATCGTGCCCTAAAATTGCTCAGTACTTTGAGCGACAAAGACCTTCGTGATATGCCAATGGAAATATTGGAAGATAACATGAAGGCAAAGAGCAGCCAACTCTCTCCACGCGTTGAGAGTGAAATGATTCTCACACCATTCAAACAATTCTTTGAGAAAGCCTTTGCAAAAGAGGCTGCAAGCTTCCGTAAGAACCCAGCTTTGTTGGTTGAGTGGATTCGCAAGAACATCAAAATGAATCCTGATACTCGTGCAATGAGAATCCCACAGACACCAAGAAGTGTATGGGAGAGCCGTATTACTGATAGCCGTAGCCGTGATATCTTCTTCGTGGATGTTGCACGCAGCTTGGGTATTGAAGCTCGTATGGACCCTGTGGCATGGAAGATTCAGTATAAGCAGAACGGCAAATGGGTGGATGTTGACTTTGATTCAGCAGCACAGCAGACTGCTAAAACTGGTAAATTAGTACTGACATTCACTCCTGATGGTTTCCTCGATGACCCTAAGTATTATAGCCATTTCTCTATCAGTAAGATTGTTTATGGACAGACATGGCTGATGAACTTTGACGAAGGACAGGTTGACATGGGTGGAGGTGCTACTTGGTCGAACACCTTTAAGAATGGGGCTACACTCGATGAGGGTACTTATATCCTCGTGACCGGTCAGCGAATGGCGGATGGTAGTGTACTTGCGCACAGCCGTTTCTTCCAGATTAAACCAGGCGAGACAACCACTCTCCCACTCGATGTACGCCAAGAAAGCGAAGGGGTGAAGGTGATTGGTAGCTTCAATAGTGAGGACTTGTTTGACAAAGATGGTCAGAACGTTTCTATCCTAAGTCAGACTGGACGCGGCTATTACGTTCTCGGCGTATTGGGTATTGGTCAGGAGCCAACCAACCACGCTTTGCATGATATTGAAAAGATGAAGGATAAACTCGATAAGTGGGGCCGTCCATTCGTCTTACTCTTCAAGAACGAGGCGGAAGCTAAGAAGTTCCAAGCACAGAAGGGTGAGTTCCCTAACCTCCCTGCAAAGACTATCTTCGGTATTGATAAGGATGGAACCATCCAGCAGGAAATAGCAAAAGAGATGAAACTCCGCAATACTGAACAGCTGCCAATATTCATTATCGCTGACACCTTCAATCGTATTGTCTTCCTTTCTCAAGGATATACAATCGGACTGGGTGAGCAGCTCGTTAAAACAAGTAGTAAACTTTAAAAAAGGAGGGAGAGGAGTTAAGGAGTGAAAGGGAGTTAAGACAATACTATTTGTTATTGTGATGTATGACTGTTAATCGTCTAATAAACTACATCTATAAGAGTATTGCCTTAACTCCCTTTCACTCCTTAACTCCTTTAACTCCTCAAATAATCCAACATGAACCGAACTGATTTTGAGATAGAGATATGTGCTAATAGCGTTGAAAGCTGTATAGAAGCACAGAAAGGTGGAGCTAATCGTGTAGAACTCTGTATGGGTATTCCCGAAGGTGGCACCACTCCTTCCTATGGCGAAATAAAGATGGCGAGAGAAGTATTGACTGAAACTCGCCTACACGTCATTATTCGCAACCGTGGTGGCGACTTCCTTTATACTAAACAGGAACTTCAGCGCATGGCAATGGACATTGATCTCTGCCGTGAGTTAGGTGTGGATGGCGTTGTCTTTGGCTGCCTAACGGCTGACGGAGATATCGATTTGGCTGCTAATGAATATCTGATGTCACATGCAAAAGGGATGAGTGTGACCTTCCATCGTGCCTTTGACCGCTGCCGCGAACCAGAGAAAGCCTTGGAACAGCTCATTGCACTTGGCTTTGAGAGAGTACTTACATCGGGACAGCAACCCACTGCCGAGAAGGGTATTCCCCTACTCCAGCGATTAAACCAGTTGGCAAATGGTCGTATAAAAATCATGGCGGGTTGTGGTGTGAACGAAAAGAACATTGCACGCATACGCCAAGAAACAAACGTACCTGCCTTCCACTTCTCTGCCCGTGAACCACAAACAAGTCGCATGACCTACTCTAACCCATCCGTTTATATGGGTGCTGAGGGTGCCGATGAAGACACAATCATGTTAACAACAGAGCGCAGAGTGAGAGATACAATTGGCGCACTGATGGGAAAGATGGCATAAAGAAATACTTATATACCGAAATTAAATTCAGAAACATAGAAAGATTTATCTTCATTACTTTAACAAAGTAAACTACTGTGTCGTAATAATTTGTAGACAAGAAAGGGAAGATTTCAGAAGTAATAGAAGCTTGACGGAGTGAAACTTATTAGGGCAAGAGTTTGTCAAGCGTGTTCCGTACTTTGGTGTTTATGGTTAGCACGCCTTGTGCGCAGTGTTAGCACGAGACGTGCTAACCGTAAACACAATGTGTGATAACAGTTGTAAGTCACATAAAAAGGGACTTGTAAAAGCAAGATAATAGGTAGAAAACGGATACTATTCAGCCTTGAGGTGAAAGACCGAGTGTGAAATAGTATATATACAATCTGAAAGTTGCTGTCACTCCTATCACAATAAACTACACTGTAAGTGACTTATTATAAACTACTTATCACAAATGTTAAAAATGACAGCAACTAAAAATAAAAAAGAATTAGTATTATTTTCTTAATTAAGAACTTGCAATATTAAGATAATTTATTTACCTTTGCAATGTAAGTTCTAACTGAATCTATAAACATACCTTGAAGTAGTGTGAAGTCTTAAAAATATCACGACAAAGTTCGTGACAAAGATAACAGAACTCACTTGCATCCCATTAGAACTGCAGGTGGGTCATTTTTTTTATATTATGAAGAACCAGAAACCACGAACGTTAGACGATCAACTTTCCAGTTTAAAAAATCGTGGAATGCATTTCCATAATGAACAATTAGCTAAGGAGTATCTTAGTCGTATAAGTTATTTCCGTTTAAAATACTTTTGGATAGACATGTTAGATAAAGATTCTGGAGATTTCAAGGAGGACACATACTTCGAAGATGTTATTGATAGGTATGAATTAGACAAATCTTTTCGTCGAATAATGTTTGATGCGATAGAAATCTTGGAAGTGGGGATTCGTACCAGAATTATATCTACCTTTTCATTATCGACTGGCACTGGATTATGGTATCTTGATAATAGCTTGTTTGAAAATAAGCATTATCATAAAGAGTTTGTCCTAAAATTAAAATATGAATTTGGAAGAAGTACAGACCCTTATGCACGTGATTTTATCCGTGAGAGTAAGATTTGGGATGAATCATCGTTTGAAGGAGACAATCCAGATGCATGGATGATTATAGAGACAGCTTCTTTTGGTACGCTCTCAAAGATGTATAAGAATCTTAAGGCTCAATCTTCATTGCAATCAGCAATCGCTAAGGAATTTGGACTGAATTCATCTAAAGAACTTTCAAGTTGGCTGGAATCAATATCTGTGTTAAGAAATATGATAGCCCACCACTCACGTCTGTGGTATAAAGTGTTTGCTAAAAAACCTGTTAACATCAAGGGATATCATGAAAAGTGGCTTAATCAAGATATGACAGATAATCAGAGAAAACGTACCTTTGGAGTTGTTTCATGTGTGCTTTATCTCATTAACAGCTTGGATCCTAAGAATAATATAAAAGAACAAATCATAAAAATATTCTCTCTTCACCCCAAAGTTCCCATATACATGCTTGGTTTTACTGATGGCTGGAGAGAGAATCCCATCTGGAAGTAAAATTCTGTTTTGAAGTGGGAAGACAAGATAGTTCGTTTATATGCTTTCTTTATTATTAAAAAACATACAAATGGGTAAATATAAAATATCCTATACCAATCCGTCTAATTGTTTTTTGAGTTCTTTCAGTTGGTCGCGCACAGAGAAGAGGGTTTCCATAACCTTTTGGCTCTTGTCAGCACCACTTCTATTCTCCTGCAACATCTTGCGAGCAGCAGCAATCTTAAAGCCACGCACCTTGACAAGATTGTAAATAACCTTTATCTGTTCAATGTCCTTCTCCGTATATTGGCGCACACGGTTGCCCGTCGTCTTAGGACGAAGGTGTGGGAACTCGGTTTCCCAGTATCTCAACAGACTCTCCGTAACGTTAATCTGCTGTGCCACTTCCTTGATAGAATAATACAGTTTGCGCGGATTCTCTGCCATGTCTTAGTAACTTTTATATCAATTATTTACACAATCTTAGGTCTGAATGGGAAGACTATACCCACCTCTAAAATAAGTTTTTACGTATTCAGCAGCCTAATTGTTTGCAAAAATACTCAAAAGTCAGTATCTTTGCAACACTTTTAGGTAGAAAAATTGAATTAAAATAAAATAAAGATGATGACAGCAAACGAAATCCGCGACTCTTACTTGAAATTCTTTGAGTCGAAGGGACACGTTATCGTACCGTCTGCCCCTATGGTTATCAAGGACGACCCTACGCTGATGTTCACCAATGCTGGTATGAACCAGTGGAAAGATATTATCCTTGGAACAAAGGATCCAGAACCTCGTCGCCGTGCAGACTCGCAGAAATGTCTGCGTGTTAGTGGTAAGCACAATGACTTGGAAGAGGTAGGTCGTGATGCAGCTCTCAGCCACCACACCATGTTTGAGATGTTGGGTAACTGGAGCTTTGGTGACTATTTCAAGGAAGAGGCAATTGATTACGCTTACGAATATCTTGTAAACGTTCTCCACCTCGACCCGAAAGACCTTTATGTATCAGTATTCGAGGGTGATGAAAGTGAAGGAATCACTCGTGATGATGAGGCTGCAAGCTACTGGGAGAAGCATTTCCCTAAGAATCATATCGTCAACGGAAACAAGCACGATAACTTCTGGGAGATGGGTGACACAGGTCCTTGCGGTCCATGTTCAGAAATTCATATCGACTTCCGTTCAGAGGAAGAGAAGGCTCAAGTACCTGGTGAAGAACTTGTAAACAAGGATCACCCACAGGTTATTGAGATTTGGAACATTGTGTTCATGCAGTTCAATCGTAAGTCAGACGGTAGTCTTGACCCTTTGAAGATGCAGGTTATCGATACCGGTATGGGCTTCGAGCGTCTCGTTCGTCTCATGCAGGGCAAGACCTCAAACTATGATACAGACATCTTTGCACCAGTTATTGCAGAGATTGAGAAGATTTCGGGCAAAAAGTATAACCACACCTTCCCAGAGGGTGATAATGGTGAAGGCGTCAATGAAGAGCAGAAGGTAGACATCGCTATGCGTGTTGTAGCCGACCACCTTCGTGCAGTTGCTTTCTCAATTGCTGACGGTCAGTTGCCAAGCAATGCTAAGGCTGGTTACGTTATTCGTCGAATCCTTCGCCGTGCCGTTCGTTACGCTTATACCTTCCTCGGTCAGAAAGAGGCTTTCATGTACAAATTACTCAATGTATTAGTACGTGAGATGGGTGCTGCTTACCCAGAGCTTACTGCACAGCGTGAGCTGATTGGTCGTGTGATGAAGGAGGAGGAAGACTCATTCCTTCGTACATTGGAAAAGGGTATCATGCTCCTTAATGGTGCAATGGACGAGTTGAAGGCACATGATCAGACACAGCTTGATGGTAAGGAGGCTTTCCGACTCTTTGACACCTACGGCTTCCCGCTCGACCTCACAGAACTTATCTGTGCAGAAAACGGCTATACCGTTGACGAGAAACAGTTCAATGAGGAGATGGCACAGCAGAAGGCACGTGCCCGCAATGCTGCCGCTGTTGAGAATGGTGACTGGGAAATACTGCGTGAAGGCGAACAGGAGTTTGTTGGTTATGACTATACAGAATATGAATGCCACATCCTTCGCTACCGCAAGGTGACTCAGAAGAAGAACAGTTTCTATGAACTTGTACTCGACCATACTCCTTTCTATGGTGAGATGGGTGGTCAGGTTGGTGATCAGGGTGTACTTGTTAGTGAGGAAGAGACTATCAACGTCATCGATACCAAACGTGAGAATAACCAGAGCGTACATATCGTTAAGGAATTACCAAAGAACCTTGAGGCTGACTTCATGGCTTGTGTTGACACTGAGAAGCGTGATGCTTCAGCTGCCAACCATACCGCAACCCACCTTCTCGACTATGCTTTGAAGCAGGTTCTTGGTGAGCATGCAGAGCAGAAGGGTTCATACGTAAGTCCTGACACCCTCCGTTTCGACGTTTCTCACTTCCAGAAGATTACTGACGAGGAACTTCGTCAGGTTGAGAAGCTTGTTAATGAGATGATTCGCAAGGATTATCCAATGGACGAGCATCGTGAAACTCCAATGGAGGAAGCTAAGAAGATGGGGGCAGTGGCCCTCTTCGGCGAGAAGTATGGCGACAAGGTTCGTGTGGTACGTTTCGGTCCAAGTTGTGAGTTCTGTGGTGGTATTCATGCCACCTCAACAGGTCGCATCGGCTTCTTTAAGATTGTTGGCGAGAGTAGTGTAGCAGCTGGTGTACGCCGTATTGAGGCAATGACAGGTGAAACTTGTGAGAACGCTATCTACGTTCTTGAAGATACTTTGCGCGATTTGAGAACAATGTTCAACAATGCTAAGGATCTCAAGGCCATCCTCGCTAAGTTTGTTGAGGAGAACGACCACATGAAGAAGGAACTTGAGAGTTTCCGTGCTCAGGCTGTTAGCCGTGCTGCAAAGAATATGGTTGAGCGTGCTGAGACTGTGAATGGCGTACATGTTGTAACTTCTGTTTTGCCAATCGACCCAGCTTCTGCCAAGGATATCGTCTTCAAGGTGCGTGAGGCTTTGCCAGAGAAACTTGTTTGTGTTCTCGGTTCTGTACATGATGAGCGTCCTCTATTATCTATCATGCTCAGCGATGACATGGTAAAAGATCATAGCTTGAATGCTGGTCAGATTATCCGTGAAGCTGCTAAACTCATCCAGGGTGGCGGTGGCGGTCAGCCACACTACGCTCAGGCTGGAGGTAAGAATGCAGATGGCATCAGATTAGCTGTGGATAAAGTGATTGAATTAATTAGCTTATAAAGCTATTAGATATAAAGAATAAGGAGAGCCAAAAACTCTCCTTATTTTTTTATTTATCTATTCATCGCAAATTATTTTCATGAAAGAAATAATTCTTTACGTGACAATAAATATTTTTATTTATTGCTGTCCGGTAAACCTTTTCCACATAATAAAAGTTAAGGGCTAAAATCCGTATTTGGATTTCAGCCCTTTTTGTTACTTTTGTTTCTGTCGATAAAACTTCAATAACATGGGCAAAAAGTACACATTTTATCGGACAGCCGGTCTATAATCAGGTAATAAAATTACTCGATAAGCAACAAATCAAGCAAATCAGCCTTGAAACACCCCGAAGTGAAGCTTATGTGAAAGCGTCTTGATGGGTGGACTCACCTTGTCATAATGCTTTTCGGTGTTTTCAAAACACTTTGATTCTCTTCGGGAAGTGGAGATAGGCATGAAGGCTGAAGTAAACAAACTGCA
>CAKMOD010000081.1 GCA_927910885.1 uncultured Prevotella sp.
AAATCGATGTATGAAAAATTTGGACATTGCTACCTCTCTTAAGATAGTAAGGATATAAAGACTTACTTATATAGGAATGCTTACCATATTGTGACACATTTTGAATCTATCATAAACAAAAAGTCCATAAACTCTTAAAGAGTCTATGGACTTATGCTTTAATTGCGAGCGAGGGTTATGCCTCTGCTGGTGTCTCCTCTGCAGGAGCCTCAGAAGATGTATCCTCAGCAGCCTGAGCTACCTCAGCCTGTGCTGCAACAGCAGCAGCCTTCTTGTCTGCGATCTTCTTAGCAATAGCCTCGTTAACCTTCTTCTCAGCCTCGAGGTTCTGAGCAGCAGCAGCCTTCTTCGCATCGGTTACCTTCTTCTCAACAGCCTCTGTAGCTGCATCCTTAGCCTGCTTCCAAGCGTCAAACTTCTGCTGACATGCAGCCTCATCGAATGCACCCTTCTTAACACCACCACGGAGGTGCTTCATCAAGTAAACGCCCTCACCCTTAAGGATGTTACGAGCAGTGTCTGTTGGCTGAGCACCAGTCTCAACCCAGTAAAGAGCACGTTCAAAATTCAAATCTACTGTGGCTGGATTGGTGTTAGGGTTATAAGTACCAATCTTCTCAGTAAACTTACCATCACGTGGTGCACGAGCGTCAGCGATTACGATGCTGTAGAAAGCATAGTTCTTACGACCACCGCGCTGCAATCTGATTTTTGTTGCCATAATTCTTTAATAAATATTTTAAAGGTTTGAATTTAATGCTGCCATCTCGTGACAGCGACTGCAAAATTACTTCTTTTTTTTCTAATAGCCAAATAATCTGATGATTATATTAAAGCTACAACGATTATTTCTTAATATCAATACGGCTTATCTACAATTGGTTTCAAAGCATGATAGCCGTCAAAACTAAATCATCTTACTGTAATATGAAAACAGCCTTGACGCTTCTCATGCTTTATAAAGCATCGTCCTTGCGAACGTAAGTCATTCAGCACCTCACTTAATACCCATTTAAGTGTATCGTTTGTCACAGGGCGAGTAACCGAAGCATACTTATTATAAGCTATATCAAAGGTTGTACCATACAAGTGACAACTATTCTCTGTTGCATTATGATTATACCGACGAAGTTTATCAACATCTTCCTTTGTTCTCAATACGCTTGATATTAAGATTTTATTGATAGGCACTCCCTTTGTCTGCAAGCTATCCATAAAGTTGCGAGCAATATCCTGAAGCAAGATAGCAGCACGTGGCACAAGGTATGGTATACTACTATTCAGCTTCTTCATTTTATAATATGGGTTACTGCCAACATATACCAACTCACTCTTACGTTTCTCAGCATCAGTACGATCAGCAACAGCCTTTACACCATAGCGCAAGGCAGCCTCAAGCTGTTGTGGCTGTGAATCTGGAAAGCTCTCCTCATAATCTCTTACACCAATGATTTTATTTTTTTTCTGTGAACCATCTGATTTAAAGAAATGAGACATCTTAATATTACTTGGAGTTGATTGAGCTTTAATCTTAGCTGAGTCAACTTTTTCTATGGTACGAGTACTATCACCATCAACATTAGATAATACTTTCATCCTATCATGAGCAATAGACGGAAACAGTAACCTTATGATGGCTAAAAGAAAAAGTTATAGCAATGAAGCCCAATAAAAATCGATTCTTTGTTATCTTCTTTTTTTGTTTCATTGATACAAAGGTAATAAGTTTTTGCTGATTGCGAATTATGAATTAAGAATAATTTGTAAGTATCATTATTTTATAGTAACTTTGCGAACAAATATAAAGTAGAAAAAAATTGATAGAAAAGCATATAGTTCTTGAAGATATAGACCCAGTGGTCTTCTATGGGGTTGGCAATGTCCACCTCCAGATGATAAAGTCGCTCTTCCCTAAGCTAAGGATTGTTGCAAGAGACAACGTTATCCGCATCTTAGGCGATGAAGAGGAGATGGTAAAGATTGAAGAAGACATTGAAACCATGCGTAAGCATGTGGAGCGGTATAACACCATTACAGAAGAGGACATCCTTGATATCGTGAAAGGTCGTAAGACCAAAGCTGATGCGGTAAAGGACGTCCTTGTTTATTCTGTATCAGGCAGACCAATCAAAGGTCGTTCGGAGCATCAGCAGCAACTGATTGATGCCTTCGAAAAAAATGATATGATATTTGCAGTTGGACCAGCGGGAACAGGTAAGACTTACCTCAGCATAGCTTTAGCAGTAAAAGCCCTTAAGGAAAAAGCCGCAAAGAAGATTATCTTATCACGTCCAGCCGTTGAAGCTGGTGAGAAACTTGGCTTCCTTCCGGGTGACATGAAGGATAAGATTGATCCCTATCTGCAACCTCTTTATGATGCGTTAGAGGATATGATCCCTGCTGTCAAGCTACAAGACATGATGGATAAGCACATCATTCAGATTGCACCATTGGCATTCATGCGAGGACGAACACTAAGCGACGCTGTGGTAATCCTCGACGAAGCACAGAACACAACACCAGCACAAATCCGTATGTTCTTAACACGTATGGGCTGGAACACAAAGATGGTAATTACGGGTGACCTTACACAGATAGACCTCCCACATGCTGAAAAGAGTGGATTAAAAGAAGCTCTTTCTATTCTAAGTGGCGTGGATGATATCTCGGTCATCCATCTTGATAAAAAAGACATTGTAAGACACAAATTAGTTACGCGTATCGTGAACGCCTACGAAGCACACGATAAGGCTAACAAGAGATAGGACTCTATAAACATAAAAACAATGAAAGCATTAACAAAGACTGAATTCCATTTCGATGGACAGAAGAGTGTGTATCACGGCAAAGTACGTGATGTGTATGACATCAACGACGATCTTATCGTCATGGTAGCTACGACCGAATCTCAGCATTCGACGTCGTTCTGCCAAAGGGAATACCGTTCAAAGGACAAGTTTTGAACCAGATTGCTGCCAAGTTCCTTGACCTGACAACAGATATCTGTCCTAACTGGAAGTTGGCTACTCCTGATCCAATGGTAACTGTTGGTCTGAAGTGTGAAGGCTTTCGTGTTGAAATGATTATCCGTTCAATTCTTACTGGTTCTGCATGGCGTGCTTATAAAGACGGATGTCGCGAGATTTGTGGTGTAAAGCTTCCTGATGGTATGCGTGAGAACGAGCGTTTCCCAGAGCCAATCGTTACTCCAACTACCAAGGCTGACGAGGGTCACGATATGAATATCTCTAAGGAAGAGATTATCGAGCAGGGTATTGTTTCTGCAGAAGACTATGCAATCATCGAAGACTGGACCCGCAAACTCTTTGCACGTGGTCAGGAGATTGCTGCTAAGCAGGGCTTAATTCTCGTTGATACAAAGTATGAATTCGGTAAGCGTGATGGTCAGTGCTACCTCATTGATGAGATTCACACACCAGACTCAAGCCGCTACTTCTATGCAGAAGGTTACGAGGAGAAACTTGAAAAGGGTGAGCCACAGAAACAACTTTCAAAAGAGTTTGTTCGTCAGTGGCTTATTGAGCACAACTTTATGAATGAGCCAGGACAGACAATGCCTGAGATTACAGAAGAATATGCAGAAAGCGTTAGCGACCGCTATATCGAGCTTTACGAGCATATCACAGGCGAGAAGTTTGATAAGGCTGTTGAAGACGGTGATATTGCTGCACGCATTGAGAAGAATGTAAAGCAGTATCTGGCTTCAAGAAAGTAAAATGATAAATACAAATTCATAATTCTAAGTTCTATATTTTGATTAGAACTATTCAGTGATTAATCTCTAATATACCCCTATAGCATATCAAAGAATAGTAATCATAATTATGAATTTAGAATTATGAATTATGAATTAAAAGAATTATGTACGAGCAGGAAAAGATTAAACCTTATGATGGTGATGGCGAGAAAGGCAAACTCATAGCAGAGATGTTTGACAATATCGCCCCAACTTACGACACACTAAATCATCGTCTTTCTGGAAACATTGATAAGGGATGGCGTAAGAAGGCTATCCATCAATTGCTGCCCTTCCGTCCAAAGCAGATGCTTGACATTGCTACAGGAACTGGCGACTTCGCCATTCTTGCAGCTAACGAACTGAAGCCAGAACATCTTATCGGTGCAGATATTTCTGAAGGAATGATGGCTATCGGTCGTGAGAAGGTGAAGGCTGCAGGACTGAGTGATGTCATTTCCTTCCAGAAAGAAGACTGCCTCAACCTTTCTTTTCCTGACAATACGTTTGATGCTGTGACAGCAGCATTCGGAATTCGTAATTTCCAGAACCTCGACAAGGGACTTGCCGAGATTTGTCGCGTGTTAAAAAAAGGCGGACATCTGAGCATTGTAGAACTGACAACACCAGTCAAATTCCCTATGAAGCAGCTTTTCCGCATCTATTCTAACACATTCCTACTCAATTACGCTAAATTTATCTCAAAAGATAAAAGTGCATACGAATACCTTAACAAGACTGTTGAGGCATTCCCACAAGGCGAAAAGATGATGGAGATATTCCAAAAGGCTGGCTTTGCGAAAAGCTCTTTCCGCCGATTAACTTTCGGTATCTGTACGATGTATTTCGCTGAAAAATAAGAATCTTTTGAGATATAGACTTATACAGTCCTACTAAAATAAGGAGAGATTATTAGACATATTATCAATATAGTTTTGATTTCGTTTTCCTGTCACATTTAACATTTCACTTTAAACTACTGTAAAACAGATTATTAAGTGACTAATTAGAATGATAGAAGTGACAGGAAATTCGTTTATAAGTGGAATATCATTCGAAACAGCGGATAAACAAAAATAATTTATAGAACAAGGTAAAGATATGGACAAGTATGGACTAATTGGCTACCCATTAGGGCATTCATTCTCTATTGGCTATTTCAATGAGAAATTCGAAAATGAACAAATCAATGCCCAATACATCAACTTTGAAATTCCATCAATAGAGGATTTCAAAGAGGTAATTGATGCTAATCCTCAATTACGTGGACTGAATGTGACCATTCCTTATAAGGAGCAGGTAATTCCTTACCTTGATAGTCTTAGTCCAGAAGCTAAAGCTATTGGTGCTGTAAATGTTATTCGTGTCACCCATAAGGGTAATAAAACGATACTTAAAGGATTCAACAGTGATGTGATTGGCTTCACACATAGTATTGAACCTTTACTTGAACGCCACCACAAAAAGGCTCTCATTCTCGGTACGGGTGGCGCATCAAAGGCTGTCAACTATGGTTTAAAGTCGCTCGGACTGGAAACCAAGTTCGTATCACGTACCAAACGAGCTGACTTCTTAACCTATGAAGAGATAACTCCCGAGATTATCCGTGAGTATAATGTTATCATCAACTGTACTCCACTCGGTATGTACCCAAACACTGAGGTATGCCCCCCACTCCCATACGAGGCTATGGATAGTCATACTTTACTTTATGACTTGCTTTATAACCCTGATGAAACCTTATTTATGGCAAAGGGTCGCGAGCATGGAGCTATTGTAAAGAATGGTCTTGAAATGCTTCTGCTACAGGCTTTCGCAAGTTGGGAGTTCTGGGAAGGAGAAGAACAAAGATAAAAGCCTTTTAAAAGGTAAAGAATATAAGGAAGAAGGATTAACTTTATCTTTCTTTCTTATATTTTATAGGACTATCACACGCCCCACTCCCCCTCCATTTGCCAAAGGTTTATCACAGCTCTTTTTGTTATAATTTTTCACAACCTGTTTTTGAACACATGCTCTTTTAGCTTCTAAAAGACGCCCAATTGGCTTGCAAAAGATGCCCTTTTGAAGTCTAACTAACGCCCTTTTGAAGCCTTACTAAGCACCTTTCCAAACATACATTTACAACTAACTCATAGAAAGAGAGTTACAAAGGCTAACGAAATAGTACTCTTTCTCGCTTTATTAAGGGATTTATCAAGAAATAATGTAAATAAAATTCAGCATAACCAAAATACCCTCACCTATCTTTCCAGATAGATGAGAGTATTTTATATTCTCATTATTTATACCCACTTCGTTACCTTAGTTGTAGGCAACTTTAATAAACTTCCCATCGGACAAACAAAGCGACAATAAGGACGTGGGACAAAAAACGATAACAAAATAAAGACTACAGCTATCAGAATTATTACCCAAGCTGCTGAATTAAAGACAAAAGCAACAAATAGTTCATAATCCATCCACTGTGACCAAACACCTGCAAGCATTAAGAGCATCAATATCCAAAACAAAACCTTACGGAAGTGATCAAGATACTCTGTTGTCTGCTTACTCATCTTCCACTTATTATGATTTGCCATACCTGCTAACTCTTGTACAGAACCTAACGGACAGACGTGAGTACAATAGTAATTCTTCTTACCAAAGAGGGGATAAACAAAAGCTGTTATCAACATGACTATTGGAATCAAAGATATCCAAACATTAATACCACCAGACATAAAACCAACAAGAACAGACCATGAAATAAACGTACCGCCCCATAGTCCTAAAACAACAAAGTTCAACAAGAGTTGGAAAACACGATATCGTTTGTTCTTAACAAACAAAGGAATAATAGCTGCCATGAGTACAACAAATAATCCAATTATCGTCTTCGCACGTAAGTCAAGTTTATCAAAGAATGAGGTCTCCTTCACATTCTTAGCAGCGTACTGCAAACCAGCTTTCATATTACCGATAATGGCATTTGACGTGTAAGTTGCACCTGTCACACCATCTACCTTCATAGCCAACGCTTGTTCAGTAGTTTTACCATTCCAACGACCTAACAACTCGCAGGCTTCTTGCATAAATTCTGGTGTCTCTGAATTATGTAATGCCTTCACCTGCTGTACTTTTCCTTTCTTCAAGTAAATCTCTAATGGAACAGCACCAGCAAAGCCTTTTACATCCTTTGCTAAAAAGTTGTATTGAGAACGACAGTACCATCATCCAATGTACGAAGAGTATCTATCTTATTCTTTGTTTCTTGCTTATCCTTACTCAATACATGGTTACCCAATAGCTTTCCATCACGTTGTACTGCGGCCACAGCCAAAACCAATATGCAGGCAAATAGCAAAATTATTTGTTGTAAATTCTTCATTAAACTGATACATCTTTTATTCTGAAAATTGCAAAAGTACGAATAAATATCGAAATCAACTTAACACACACTATATATAACTTAGCTTTTTCATACTTTAACTTTATTAACATCAAAAATCTATATTTTTATTTTGTCTCTTCATCGCTTTTCTCTATATTTGCAATCGACTTAATTTTTAGGTCTACCTAAACATATATTTACAGGCTACCAAACGAAGAACCAAACTTATAAACCTAAACAATATGACAAATCAAAGAACTTGCCTATATGACAGACACGTTGCATTAGGCGCACTTATCACTCCTTTTGCTGGATTTGATATGCCCATCCAATATACTGGGATTATCGATGAACACAATGCGGTAAGAGAACATTGTGGAGTATTTGATGTTTCTCACATGGGAGAGGTAATTGTATCTGGCCCTGAGGCTGATAGATTCATTAATCATATCTTTACAAATGACGTAAACGGACTTGCTGCAGGCAAGGTGCTATATGGTATGATTTGCTATCCTGACGGTGGAGTTGTAGACGACACATGTATCTGTAAGCTTGACGACCATCTATACCTTATGACTATCAATGCTTCAAACATTGATAAGGACGTAGCATGGATTGAACAGAATGCAGAAGGCTTCGATGTTGTTATTGAGAACAAGAGTGAGGCATACGGACAGTTGGCAATCCAAGGTCCAAAGGCAGAAAGCATGTTAGAAGATGTACTCGGTCTTGCTTGTAAAGAATTAAAGTTCTATGAGGTAAAACGTTTGCAGCAAGATGGTGTTGAAGTTATCGTTTCTCGTACAGGTTACACGGGTGAAGATGGCTTTGAAGTTTATGGTACACCTGAGTATATCGTTAAGGTGTGGGATAAACTGATAGAAGCAGGAGTCAAACCATGTGGATTGGGCTGCCGTGACACTTTGCGTTTTGAAGTGGGTATGCCACTCTATGGCAATGAACTTTCTGACAAGATAACCCCTGTTATGGCTGGATTATCAATGTTTGTGAAGTTTGACAAAGAAGAGTTTATCGGTAAGGAAGCCCTCCTAAAACAAAAGACAGAAGGGGTCAGCCAGCGTCTCCGTGGTATTGAGTTGGATGACAACGCTATTCCACGTCATGGATACAAGGTTTTGAAAGACGGTGTAGAAGTTGGTGAAGTCACTACTGGCTACCGCCTCATCTCTGTAGAGAAGAGTTGCGCTGTTGCATTGGTAGACGCTTCCGTTCAGATGGGCGACAGACTTGAAATCCAAATCCGCAAGAAAACTTTCCCTGGAACCGTAGTTAAGAAGAAGTTCTACGAGAATCACTATAAGAAATAAGATTTACACAAAACCTATAAAGCTAATAAACAATCAAAAAATAATATTATGGCAAAAGTAATTGAAGGACTCTACTATTCAGAGTCACATGAATTCGTAAAAGTAGTAGGTGCGTTTGGCTATATCGGTATTACCGATTATGCACAGCACGCTTTGGGTAACATTGTTTATGTTGACATGCCAGAAGTTGATGATGACATTGAGATAGACGAAGATTTCGGTGCTATTGAGAGTGTCAAGGCAGCTTCTGATCTCAAGGCTCCTGTATCTGGTAAGGTGATTGAAGTAAATGAGGCATTGGAGGATGAACCAGATTTACTTAACAAAGATGCTTACGAAAACTGGATTATAAAAGTTGAACTCACAGATACCGCAGAGCTAAAGAATCTTATGGATGCCAAAGCTTACGAGGAGTTCTGTGCTGAGTAAAGTTCTACGAAACAATATATGTAGGCGTTTATAAGTGCTAATAGGCGATGATAGAAAGCCTATCATCGCTTATAAACGCTTGTTTGTACTTATAGCCTACTACTAACCTAATCAATCCTAAACAAATGATTCATAAGTTTTTACCTCATACTAATGAGGATATTCAACAGATGCTTGAGCGTATTGGCATAAAGACTCTTGATGAACTTTATGCAGAAGTACCTGAAAGTATCCGTTTTAAGGGAGATTATGACATTCCTGAGGCAATGAGCGAGTTAGAAATACGCACTTTCTTTGAGAAGCTTGGCCAAAAGAATAATATGCTCACTTGCTTCGCTGGTGGCGGTGTGTATGATCACTACACACCAAGTGCTATTCAACATCTTATCAGTCGCTCAGAGTTCCTATCTTCCTACACTCCCTATCAAGCTGAGATTTCACAAGGTACACTCCATTATATCTTTGAGTTCCAAAGTATAATGGCAGAACTTACAGGTATGGACATTGCCAATGCCTCTATGTATGAAGGCACAACAGCTACAGCTGAAGCAATGATGGTAGCTTTCGACAATGCCAAGAAGGCTGACACTGTATTATACTCTGAAACATTGTGTAAGAATATCGTTGGTGTACTGAAGACTTACGCACACTTCCATGGTATCAAACTCAAAGCTATTAAGGCGGTTGATGGTGTAACATCACATGACGACTTAAAGAACCAAATGAACGCAGGTGGTGTGGCAGGTGTTATCGTACAACAACCTAACTGTCACGGTATTATAGAAGACTTCACAGGCTTTGCAGATACTTGTCATGATAACAAAGCATTGTTTGTTATTAATAGTGTTGCTGCCGACCTTGCATTGTTAAAGACACCAGGAGAATGGGGTGCAGACATTGCCGTAGGTGACATTCAAAGCCTTGGACTTCCAATGGCATTTGGTGGACCTTACGCAGGATACATGTGTTCAACTGAAAAGTTTATGCGTAAGCTTCCTGGACGTATCGTAGGTAAGACATACGATAGCCGTGGACAACGTGTATTCGCCTTGACCCTTCAAGCACGTGAGCAACATATCCGCCGCCAAAAGGCAACATCGAATATCTGCTCTAACCAAAGTTTAATGGCACTTTATGCTACTATTTACATGAGTATAATGGGAAAAGAAGGTGTAAAGGAAGCCGCTCAAATGAGTTATGATGGCGCGCATTATCTTTGCGAACAACTCATTGGCACTAATAAAGTTAAGCTTGTTTACAATAAGCCTTTCTTTAATGAGTTCCTTGTGCAGTTAGAAGACCGCGACACCTTCTTCGATAAGGCTATTAAACAGGGCATTCTCCCAGGAATTAAGGTTGATGATGACAAACTCCTTATTGCCGTTACAGAGAAACGAACAAAAGAGGAGATTGATACACTCGTCGGTTTATTATAGTCACACAACGTTTTTAAAATCTAAGCAACAATGAATAATAAACTATATGGCAATCTGATATTTGAGTTATCACATCCAGGAAGACGTGCTTATAGCCTCCCTGAGAATCGTTTTGGACATCATCCTCTACCCGACTTCTGCAAACGAGAGAAAGATGCAGAGCTACCTGAATGTGATGAATTGACGGTTGTACGTCATTATACTAATCATAGTGAAAACAACTTTGGTGTTGACAATGGCTTTTATCCTTTGGGTTCTTGTACGATGAAGTACAATCCTGTCATCAATGAGGAGATAGCCTCAATGCCTTCTTTCACAGCTCTTCACCCTCATCAGCCTATTGAAACAGTACAAGGTGCATTGGAAGTAGAATACAACATTCAACGCGCTCTTGCTTCAATTACGGGTATGGCGGAAGTTACGCTTAACCCATACGCTGGTGCTCATGGTGAGCTTACTGGCTTGATGCTGATTGCATCTTATCATCATCAGCGTGGTGATATGAAGCGAACAAAGGTAATTGTACCAGACTCAGCTCATGGCACGAACCCTGCTTCTGCTGCTGTATGTGGTCTGGAGATTGTAGAAGTAAAGAGTACAGCTGAAGGACTTGTTGATGTCAACGACCTAAAACCTCTCTTAGGGGACGACATCGCAGGTATGATGATGACAAATCCTAACACCTTAGGACTCTTTGAGAAAGATATTCCAGAGATAGCAAAACTCATACATGATTGTGGTGGTTTGCTATATTATGATGGTGCAAACCTCAACCCATTGTTAGGTGCAGCACGCCCTGGAGATATGGGATTTGATGTTATTCACCTCAATCTTCACAAGACATTCTCAACCCCACATGGTGGAGGTGGACCTGGTGCTGGTCCTGTCGGTGTCGGTGAGAAACTAATTCCATTCCTACCAAAGCCACATGTAAAGAAGACGAAGGATGGCTTTGTTATTGACAATCCAGATACGACAGGAGAATTCTCATCTGATAATATTCGTATTAGTGGTTACCTCGGCAATTTCCTCGTTATCCTTCGTGCCTATACTTACATCCTAACACTTGGTAAAAAGCATCTTAAAGAGGTTGGACCATTTGCTACTCTAAATGCTAACTATATCAAGGAATGTCTGAAGAATGATTACGATCTTCCTATTGACACCCTTTGCAAGCATGAGTTTGTATTCGATGGTTTGAAAGATAAGAATACAGGTATTACAACGATGGATGTTGCAAAACGCTTACTCGATTATGGTTATCATGCTCCAACAATATATTTCCCACTTCTGTTCCACGAGGCAATGATGATTGAGCCAACAGAAACAGAGAGTAAGGACACTATTGATGGCTTTATCGAGGTTATGCATACCATTGCCAAGGAGGCACGTGAGAATCCTGAACTTGTTAAGGGAGCCCCATACGACACCCCTATTGGACGTGTAGATGACGTACTCGCTGCCAAGCATCCAATTCTTACTTATCGTCAGCTTATCAACGACGTACAAGAATAAGTATAGCAATCCTATACTTTAAAATCAATAACTCTATAGAGTTTGAATATGAAAAAGACAAATCTATTAATAATCGGTTCGGGACCTGGTGGTTACCGAACCGCTTCCTATGCTGCTCAGAATGGTTTGGAAGTAACTGTCATTGAGAAAGCACAACCCGGCGGAACCTGCCTCAATGCAGGCTGTATACCAACAAAATGTCTTGCACATGATGCAGAGCTACGCCTTACGACTTCATCTCTTTACGAAACAACTCCTCCACTCGATTTTACAAAGGTAATGGAGAGAAAGGAAGGAGTTATCTATCAACTTAGAGAGGGTGTAAGCACTTTGCTTAGTCAGCCAGGCATTAATTTTATTGTAGGTGAGGCTCGCTTTGTTTCTGACCATATTATTGAAGTAAATGGCGAACAGATAGAAGCCAATCATATTATCATTGCCACTGGCTCACGTTCAAAGATGCCTCCTTTCATGAGCGAGGAAGATTTCTTAAATCAGTCTGAAACGGCGCAGAACATTGTTACATCCACAGAATTACTTTCTATTGCGAAGGTTCCTCAACGCCTCACAATCATTGGTGCTGGAGTTATCGGAATGGAATTTGCCTCAGCTTTCTCTGCTTTCGGTAGTGAAGTAACAGTTATCGAGTTTATGAAGGAATGTCTCCCTCCTATTGACAGCGATATAGCTAAACGATTAAGGAAAACATTAGAGAAAAGAGGTGTAACCTTCTACATGCAGAGTGCCGTAAAACAAATCCTATCACCTGCAGAAAGTGGACAAGACCATACAACAGTTGTATTCGATAAAAGGGTAAAGAAGATAGAATAGATACCGACCTTGTATTGATTGCTACTGGTCGTCAAGCTAACTTCGACAACATTGGTATAGAATCAACTGGCATAGAAGTAAACGCAAAGGGTATTGTTGTCAATGACAATATGGAAACCAACGTGAAGGGAGTATATGCTATCGGTGATGTCAATGCACGCCAAATGTTAGCTCATGCTGCAACTTTCCAAGGCTTCCGTGCTGTCAACCATATTCTTGGAAAGAACGATAACATCCGTCTTGATATTATGCCATCTGCCATCTTTACATATCCTGAAGCTGCTTGCGTGGGTAAGACTGAAGACCAGTGTAAAGCGGAGGAAATCAAGTACTCTACTCGAAAAGGCTTCTATCGTGCCAATGGTAAGGCTTTAAGTATGGAGGAAACGGAAGGTATGATAAAGGTGCTGATAGCTGAAGATGGCTCTATATTGGGTGCACACTGCTATGGTGCCCATTCTGCTGACCTTATTCAAGAAGTTGCAACCTTAATGAATTATGATGCAAAGTTGGATAAGATACGAGACATCATTCATATCCATCCAACATTAAGTGAGATTCTACAAGATGCACTCCTCTAAAAAATAGGGATATTAGTATCATTCTCTAAAATGACAATAATGAGCCTTTCTTCCCTCATTTAATCAACGTGTCAATACTTAGCACGTATGGTGCGGAGGCTTAGCACATGTGGTGTTAATACTTAGCACCAATTGTGCGGAGGGTTTAACGCCTTCTAATATATGGTTAAAACGAGAGCAAATTATTGTCAAAAGAAGGTTACAAAACCAATAAACGATAAAAGTTATACACAAAAGAACATTATCATTTCTACTCCTTTCAACGCAAAGAACAGGAAGATTTACCTCCAGAAGTAATTACTTTTAAGTATAAAATGTTTGGAAGATAAAAATCTTTATACTAACTTTGCAGACAGAAAGGATACAGATTTAGTCGTATCGATTCGATCGGGATAGTCATCAAATAAATTAGAAAACCCGAGATGACTTCTTTTGTTAATGGCGGGCCACATAAATCGCATTTCAGCGACTAAGCCGCAAGGTCAGTGGATTACAAAGACGAGGAGCTCTCTTATCATTGATACTCGGACTTTTCATCACATCGTCGATACGACTTTTCTAATTCCCATTTCGTATAAGAAGAGGGATTGAGGTGGGGTTCCAAAGTGGTACCCCACCTTTTTCAATTATTCAAGTATATAGTAATTATGTAAAACTTAACCTCCTATAAGTAGCCTGTAAAGTTATAAAAGATTATTTATTGATACTTATATAACCCTCCAGACTTTCTTAAAGGGGATAATAAAAGAAAATTAGCTATGTTCTCAGGAATTGTAGAAGAGATGGCAATCCTTACAGGAATTGAACATGAACAGGAGAATATCCACTTCACCTTTCAATGTTCATTCACAAAGGAATTGAAGATTGACCAAAGTATTGCGCACAATGGTGTGTGCCTTACTGTCGTTCGCTTCCAAAAAGACACCTATACAGTTACAGCTATGAAAGAAACTCTTGAACGCTCGAACTTAGGCTTGCTCAAAGTGGGAGACCGTGTCAATATAGAACGTTCAATGATAATGAACGGCAGATTAGATGGTCACATCGTACAAGGTCACGTTGATCAAACAGCAAAGTGTGTTAATATGGAAGATGCGGACGGTAGCACATACTTCACTTTTGAATATCCATGCAACCGAGAGATGGCACAACGTGGCTATTTTACTGTTGACAAAGGCTCTGTTACAGTCAATGGTGTTTCGTTGACAGTTTGTGAACCAACAGATAATAGTTTTAAAGTAGCCATCATCCCTTACACACGTGAGAACACCAATTTTGCTGACATTAATGTTGGAACTGTTGTAAACCTCGAGTTTGACATACTTGGCAAATACATTGCACGCTTAAACAGCTTTACAAAATAGATATTGTAAATATTTATTGTCAAAACAACATGCAACCCTAAACGACACTAAAAACATAGTATACAAAGCTATTTCAGTGTCTTTTAGGGTTATTATATTATAAAAATAAGTTAATTACTTAGCTTTCGTATATACATAATAATTGGTTAATGTAAAAAAAACTCACATAATCAATCAATACATTTTATTTTACAAAAGTTTTATTACCTTTGTTTGCAGATATAGATTATACAGACAAATAAAAGTAATAAATGAGGAAACAAATAAACACATTTAAAAGCTTTTGGAACCAAATTATCATTTGGCTTCCACTTTTCCTCATTCCCATTTTGTATGCGCCGCATGAACATACATCATGGCAAAACGACTTGTCTATATATATCATCCCCCTTTCAATGATGGCAGTTGCATATACAAATTATTTTGTACTTGCACCCATGCTGTTAAAGGGACGTAAGAAAAACTTCTGGGTAATCAACACACTGCTCATTCTTTTCCTATCTATTGTACAACATGAGTGGTTGTACTATATCTCAGGTGAGCATGACTTAATGACTTATCCATACCAAGTCTTTGTTGAGAACAAAGAAGACAAGTATGTATATCCACACATATTCTTCATTGTACGCAATATCTTTAACCTAAGTATCTGTGCTGGTGTTGCAACATCAATACTGATGGCACAGCGTTGGTCAAAGGCTGAGAAGGAAAAGCGTGAAGCTGAAACTGCAATGACAAAAGCAGAGTTGGTGAATTTACGCCAGCAAGTCAATCCACATTTCTTGCTCAACACAATGAATAATATCTATGCGCTGACAGCTTTCGATACAGAAAAGGCGCAGAAGGCAATTATCGACCTTTCAAAGATGTTACGACATATTCTCTATGACAACCAGCAGCCTTACGTCTGCCTGAAGGAAGAAGTAGAGTTCTTACACAACTATGTCGACTTGATGATGATACGCATACCAGAGAATGTAGAAATCAAACGCGAGTGTAACATTCCATCTAATTGCAAGATCCATGTTGCTCCAATGATTTTTATTTCATTGTTGGAGAACGCCTTTAAACATGGTATTAGTCCAGAGCAGAAGAACTTTATTCATATAAAGTTAGATGCTAACGATGAGAATATCATCTTCTCCATTCAGAATAGTAACTATCCTAAGGGAGAAGCAGAAAGGAACGGTCATGGAATAGGTCTCAAACAAGTAGAGCGCCGTCTTGAACTTGCTTATCCAGGTAAGTACAAGTGGGAAAAGGGATTTGATAGTAATAGAAATACATATTCATCTAAAATCATCATTTATGACACTAAACTGTATAATCATTGACGACGAACCTTTAGCAGCAGACTTGCTTGCGAGTTATGCAAAGAAAACACTCTTTTTAAACTTAATTGGTGTTTTTAATAGTGCTGTAGAAGGCGTAAAAGCCATCCGTGAGAATAGGGTTGACCTCATATTCTTAGATATACAGATGCCTGAACTTAGCGGACTGGAGTTTGCTAAGATTCTACCTAAGGAAACTAAGATTATTTTCACAACAGCATTCAGCCAGTATGCTATTGATGGTTATAAGGCAAATGCTATTGATTATCTTATGAAGCCTATTAGCTATGATGATTTCTTAGCTGGTGCAAACAGAGCTTTAGACTGGTTCCAAAGTACCCGTCAGACAGAGAACGCTTCAAACGACCGTTTCATCTTTGTCAAGAGCGAGTACAAACTGGTTAAAATTATGTTTGATGACATCCTCTATATTGAAGGATTGAAGGACTATGTTAAGATTTATCTTGCTAACGATCATAAGCCAATTATGAGTCTGATGAACATGAAAAAGATTGAGGAGTCACTTCCTAAACCTGAATTCATGCGTATTCATCGCTCCTACATCGTACACATGAAGAAGATTGATGGAATTGATCGTTTCCGTGTTGTTATGGGTGACGCTATCCTTCCAATATCTGATAGTTATAAGACTATACTTCAAGATTACCTTGACGGTCATACGTTATAAGCTTGATTATAGCCTAATAAAAATATTAAAGACACTAACTTCTATATCTTTAAAAGGATTATAAGTTAGTGTCTTTTTTTTGCTTTTACCTTATATATGCCTACTTACTCGTAGTCAATCCACTGCGTTTCGTACGTCTGAATGAGCGGTAATCATCGAGTTCAATCTCGACATCTGGCTCTACAAGTTCACCAGTTCTTGGCAACTGAAACTTCATATATTTGATATTCAAACCACGTTCAATCCATTGATTTTCATAATAAGTATGAATACCAAGAATCTCACGTGTCTTCTCATCCATCTGCTCCTCTGCTACACTTCCCTCTCCTAACTCATTACCATAAAGGTCTTCTGTACGGAACAGAACTGGTAGTTTGTTCACATTAACCATATAGGTGGTATATGTAAAGAGGAAGTTTGAATCCGTTTTAAGGTGAACGATACCTCCATCTATCAAGAAACGACGATAACGATTCATGAAAAATGTAGAAGTCAAACGCTTATGTACATTCTTCATCTGTGGATCTGAGAAGGTAAGCCATATCTCCTGCACCTCATCTTCGTTGAAGAAACGGTCGATAATCTCAATACTTGTACGCAGAAAGGCTACGTTCTCCAACCCTTCTTCCAAAGCTTGTTTAGCACCTGTATAGATACGAGCACCCTTGATATCAACGCCTATAAAGTTGATATTTGGGTAGACACGTGCCAAACCAACAGTATATTCACCTTTACCACAACCCAATTCGAGCACAATAGGGTTATCATTATGGAAATACTGTTCACGCCAATGACCCTTCATTTCAAACGGAACCTCACTGATAACACCATAAGGATATTGGAAAACGTTCTTGAACGTCTCCATCTCTGCAAATTTCTGTAACTTACCTTTACTCATGAGTGCAAAGGTACAATAAAAATAAGGAACGAGCCGTAAGGAGCAGTATTTAATTTATTTAGACTGACTGCATAACTATAATTTTATCTGATTACAATATAATTTTGTACCTTTGTATTCCAAAAGAGTTTCATCATGGCAATTAAAGCAGCATTCTTCGATATAGACGGCACGTTGGTATCCTTTCAGACGCATGAGATTCCAGCATCTACAATAAAGGCTATCGAGCAGGCAAAAGAAAAAGGTGTGAAGATATTCATCTCCACAGGACGTCCTGTAGCTATCATCAACAACATTGATGCAATACGTCATCTCGTTGATGGATATATCACCTTTAATGGTGCTCGCACCTTTATTGGCGACGAAGATATAGCTTTGATGCCTATCCCTGAAAATGAGGTACGAGCTATGATTGAAGATGCCAGCCGTCGCGACTATTCCGTTTTAGTATGTGGTAGAGATGTGGTTGCACTCCACAACCACAAACCTATCTTTGATGAAATCTTCGTTCAAGGTCTGGGTGTTAACTATATCGACATAACTCGACCAGTAGAACCATTACTTAACCAACCTGTCCTTCAACTCACTCCTTTCTTCAGTGAAGAATATGAGAAGGATATTTTTCCATCAATGCCACATTGTGTTTCGGCACGTTGGCATCCAAGTTTTACCGATATTACCGTGCAGGGAGCTGACAAAGGGAACGCATTGAAGCAGATGACAAAGCATCTTGGCATCAGCCTTGAAGAATGTATCGCCTTTGGTGATGGCGGAAACGACATGACTATTCTCCAGACAGCAGGTATTGGTGTAGCAATGGGAAATGCTTATGAAGGAGTGAAGGCTGTAGCTGACTACGTTACAACAAGTGTAGATGAGGACGGAATACGTAATGCTTTCATACACTTTGGAATTATAAACAACTAAGGATTAAAGATAATGGCTGTTGAATCTCAATTCAGAGGTGAACTGAGTCATAGATTAGGAATAATAGAAAACTATGTCAAATAATATAAAACGTTCTTCACAAGAAAAACGTACTGCCTTTGTGGTAGTCTTTGCCTTCTGCGTAATGCTTGCCGAGATTATCGTGGGACTATCTTCCCACTCAATGGCACTCTTTGCAGATGGCGTCCACATGGGGTCGCACGTATTAGTTATCGGACTAAACTGGGCTGCCTACGTATTAGTACGTTACTTGCAAAGTAAGGGTACAACTCATTACGATACAGAAAAGATATTAAACTTAGCTGCATTCACAAGTGGTATATTACTGGTTTTCACGGCTATCTTTATTATTGTAGAAGCAGTAGAGCGATTCTCAACACATGGCGAAATCCTCAACTACGAACTTGCATTAACAACAGCAGGAATAGGCTTGGTAGCAAATACTATCAGTGCTTCTGTCCTTCATGGTCATCATGGAACAGCAGACTATAACAGCCATGCCGCCTATCTTCATGTCCTTTCTGACGCCTTGACAGAAATCGGTGCCATCATCGGAATCCTCTGTGCAATGTTTTGGAACATTACTTGGATTGACTCAGCAGTTGCAGTTGTCAGCGCATTGGTTGTTCTCCGCTGGGCAAAACGATTATTATGGGATACAGGTAGGTCACTAACAAAATCATAGACCTACCCTATCTCCGCTTTCTCAAAGCTACATCTGGAATTATCTTATCACTTTAAAAAACTGACATCACCTATCAGGTGATAAGAAATTTTATTACAAAATAAGCCTGCTAAATTGCAATTTTCCGCGCACAAAACGGCACCCCACATTACTCTTACAAGCATCTAATAATCAACGTATTACAAAAGAAGAAAAGAAAAGGTGCTTAATTAGCCTTCAAAAGGG
>CAKMOD010000082.1 GCA_927910885.1 uncultured Prevotella sp.
CTGTTAATCAGGGGGGTCGTTGGTTCAAGCCCATCCTGGAGCGCATCAAAAGGAATTACGAAAGTAATTCCTTTTTTTGTTTTTATACCTTTCAAGAGACTTTACCGTTAGTTCTGTAGCAAGATGTGAGAAAAAGATTAATTAGCCTAATTGGGCATATTAGGCTTAATATTATAACAGAAAGTATAGGAAGACAGAAAAGAAAAAGGTGTATGGTCTCCTTTTTAAGAAGACTCATACACCCACTATTATATGTAAGTCTGAAAAGTTGCTCTTACTTTGAGCGCCAGAGACCATGGAGGTTGCAGTACTCACGTGCGTAAACCTCAGTTGCATCAGTCTTAAACTCAGCTACTGGGCGGTCTGTTGGCTCGAGATACTTGCGGAGAACCTCGTTGTTGTTAGTTACCAACTCAATCCAAAGGATAGAGTGAGCCTCTGTCATTGGGTGCTCAACCTCACCAACAGTTACGCGGTAGCCACCTTCAATCTTCTCAACAACTGGTACGTGCTTCTCGGTAGCAGCATCAGTAGTATTCTCAACTACATGCTCCATACCAGCAACACCACACTCACCGCCTACTAATACTTCAACGATCTGACCACTCTCTGAACACTTATATACTTCGTTTCTCTTTGCCATAATAAATTATTTCTTTAATGTTATGTCTGCAAAGATATATCTATTTTCCGAGAGAAACAAAAGTTAGCCTTGTAAATATTACAAGTTTTACATTATTTAAGACTTTGTTTATAATAGTGATTGCTATTCAATTACATCTCTTTTTACCTTATTATCATTCAAAAAGCTTTGCCTACTCCATCCTATTCGCCTTCTTTTTCCATTGTAATGATGCCCAACACCAATGGTGTTAATGCCCAGCACCAATGGTGCGAACTATGAGCACATCATGTGCGGAGGGCCAAACACAATACAAGTCATTGTATAAATAAGCACAATATAACCTTAGCAAAGACTTATAAATTAAAAAGTAAGCCTCCTTAATTTAATAAGAAGACTTACTTTCTCAATGTCACTACGCATCTAAACAAAAGAGATTACGTAAGAAAGAGTATGCTATTTTTCTTTTTATCTGGTAGCTTTTCTTATTTTACAACAATCTTCTTGCCTGCATGAATATAAACTCCACGCTGTGTAGGCGTGTCTGTAAGTCGCTGACCAGAGAGTGTATAGTAATATTTATCAGCCTTACTCTGCTGAACATCAGCCTCAACTCCTTCAATGCCCGTTACCGTTTCCGTTACATTGTTGATAGTATATTTACCATTTTCCTTTGTTGATGCGACTTCAAAATAAGACGTTTTCTTCACACGTTCGATATCCACAGTCTGATTAGCACTGGCATTTGAAGCCGTACCAATACTAAACACAAAGTTCACATAGTCATCAGCTTTTGTGAGCGTATAGTCCTTATAGAACCAAGTCTTACCATTTATAGTTGCTTTTGTAGTAACCTTATCACCCGGCCATGCCGTTGCTGTATGCGTACCGCCCCATGAATGATAATTCACGTATGTCTTCCAATTCACCTGATCAGTATTCACATAGACACGAATCGTCTCTGGTGCGAAGGGAACAGGAGCCGTAACCTGATAGCTGCGAGTGATTACCTTACCCACAACACCACCTGCCAACAATGCCACCTTCAAGGTTGTTTCACCCTCAGGGAGAGTTATCTCCGTTCCAGAAGACACCTGCGCACTACTTGCCGTTGGCTCTGTACCATCCGTTGTATAAACAAGTTTAGCTCCCGCATTAGCAGACACCGCTGTTAATTTAACCTTTAAGTTCTCTACTTCATACTGACCACTCGCCTTATCAACCCAAGGGGTCTCAGCATCATTAGTCAAATAATAAGCGTAGTGATAACCACTCAACAATTTTGTATAACGTGAAGTAGGAACTACCAACTGGTTGGCATTAGTACCTACAACTACCAACAACTTGCCATTTGTACCCGTAACAACATTCGCATAATAACCAGCAGAAGAGCGATAGTTCTGATAACTGCTCGTATTCGTCACACCAGCCAACTTACGAGCATCAATCATTGCCTTTATTTCCTTTGGATAAGCGAGGTAATGAGTATAGAAAACACAAGGAGTTCCAGGCATTGCCAATAAGTAAGCATTGGCTGCTAACGTATCTTTTCGGATAGGGTCTGGGGTGTAACCGCTCGTCGTCCCTCTGTCTTGAACATCATGATTTTCAACAAAGGTTACGGCATATTGCTTATAAGCACCATTATCAACATTAAGCCCCGTAGTTCTCGATTCGTTTAGCACACTCCAATTATTCTGATTGATAGCATCACGAACAGCATAGCGGAAAGCAAAGTCGAAGGCTGCACTTTTCTTACCAGTACCATCAATCCATCCCTTTACCGCATTCGCATTGCCGTCCCAATACTCACCTACAGAATAAGTAACGTTAGCCGCTGTATTATAATTACCAACATGAGAAGCGGCAAATCCCTTCACCATATCATAACGGAAGCCAGCATATCCAAGGTCGTTAAGCAAATAGTTTTCGTATGCCTTAACTATGTTCTGAACGTTCGTACTCTTATGATCAAGGTCACGCATACCGCCCCAACCTTCTCCATCGTCATTGTTCTGACTAAGTTGCGTGCCCGTTCTTCGTGCTTCTGTAGCAGCCGCTCCACCGTCATCATCAGCACAAACATCCGTAGAAAGGTTTTGATAAGTTACTCCCTTATACGTTTCTGCAGGGAAACCAAACCATCCATTATTCGTTCCATGATGATTGATAACCACATCGGCAATCGTACCAATCTGCTTGTTCTTAAAGGTAGTAATCATACTCCTTAAATCCGCCTCCGTACCGAACGATGAGTTCTGATTGAAGTAATAGAGCGGATCATAGCCCATCGACTTCGTTGCGGCAGCCTTACCACTCTGTGGAACCCATACAAGATCGAAATAACCAGAGAAGTCATTAGCTTTCTTCTCCAGCACTGTCCACTGCGAATCATCAAATGAATCCCAATAAAAACCTTGTAGCATTACGCCACCATAACCAGCAGGCCAACCCTGTGCCATCGTGCAAAGGGAGAGTCCTAAGGCATACAAAAATGCGAGTTTACGTTTCATATAGATTTCTTTTTTAGTCTTTTACAGTCTATGCGTACAAAGATACCAATTAAACAAACACAAGACTTACAAACAGTTGCGTACCTTCTTATTTTATAATGCAATCGTTTGCACTTTTCCAGAACAAAGAGTTAAGCCCCTGATATACAACTTTTCTCTCCTCAAAAGCAATCAAAAAGAAAGAGTGTACCAACATCATGTCGGCACACTCTTATCATTTTACCTAAATTCAAGTAATTAAGGAGCTATCTCCATTGTGCAATAAGACTTCGTATCACACAAGAGATAGAACTTAATATTGTACTTACCAGCTGCAACATTGATGTTACCACCCTTGAAAGTAATATTAGTCAATGAGCCACCCCAGTCTAACACCCAATCATTGTTAGCACGGAACTTCATCTCACCTGCTGTCAGTGTGATGCCCTTAATCTCCCAACACTTCTCTGTAGCATTGTAGGTCATTGCCTGATCGCTGCTCCAGCCACCTGCTGTTGCAGAACCAATAATACCAATGCGATTGATAGCTGTGTAGGTCAATGCCTGTGATGTGAGGTCAATATCCACCTTATAGAAGCCTGCTGGTTCAGTCAACACGATATTACTACCCTTCTCTACGAGACCAGTACCATAGTCAGTACCATTCCAGTCCTGCTGAGTTGCAAACTTAAAGCCATTCTGGTTGAGATACATAAAGCCAGTATACTTACCATCAGCAGCTGCGCTATAAAGCGGATTGCTGAATGACCAGCCATTAGCATCGCCTGACATATAAAGATACTGAGTGAAAGCTGGTGCAACACAAGTCACATTTGCAGTCACACTCTGTGAAAGACTAAAACCCTCACCACGGAGCAACTTTACTTTATCTGTCACTGTAACAGGCACCTGATGCTGGTCACCATTCTTACCATAGAGGCTCTCTACGGCAGAAACGAGCTCTGTACTCTTAACCTTACCGCTCTTACTTGCGTTGAGCGTAGCTGTCTTGTTGTTATAAGAAAGTACTGCTGTCAACGTCTGAGAAACAACAGAATCTGTTGATACCACCTTTGGAACAAACAGCTGAACAGAGTCTGCTGTCTCTGTATTGAAGTTGATAGCAGCTGCTTGACTTACAGTAAAGGTAACCGTACTGGCTGTTTCTGCGCTGTTACTCTGTGGAGCAGACCATGCTTCATATTCATCGCTACCGCAAGAAGCAAGGAGCAATGCGGCACTTGCCATGATTAATAATTTCTTCATTTCGATTCTTCTTGTTATGTGATAAGGGTGTGCCATGTTAGTTATGCCTGCTGACACACCCCCTATTATCATCTTTAATAAATTACTGCTTTACGAAAGAATACTGACCAGTGATATCATTGAAGTAAACAATGTAAGTACCCTTACCATTGCGAACATTCTTACCACCCTTCGTTGCAACACCGTATGGGAATGCTTCAGAACCCCAGTTTGCATCCCAAGCACCGTTGGCAGCAAACTTACAGCCCTCACCATCAGCACCAGTAGACTTCTCATTGAAGGTTACAGTAGCCTTCCAGTCGTGGTTCTCAACAACAGAAGTCTGTGCTGTCAATGGTGTTCCTGCAGGACTCCAACCGTCATGCTTGCCTGGCAGACCCATAGAGTTGTAAACAGTAGGTGCAGCACCAGTGTACTTCTCTATCTTCAGCTTCGTATTCTTGGTATCAAAAGTAATCGTATAATAGCCTGCTGTTGGCACCTTAATATCTGTTGATCCACCATCGTTATATTTGAAGTCGCCAAAGTTTGAACCCTGTCCAACCTGACCATCATCCCAACTTGCAGGATTCTTCTTCAGTTTAAAGCCTGCTGTTGACAAATAACCAGTCCAAGAGATAACACCCTTACCAGTCTTCTTGTCATACTCCTGACCTTCCATTGGCAATAATGGTACAACCTGACTATTACCCCAAGAGCCGTCACCGAACGAACCACCGACGAGATACCAAGTCTCAACAGGAGCGTCAGAAAGCTCAACATAATAAGGAGCAACACTCATCTTTACAGGGTTAGAGTAGATTGTATCACCATTTACCAATGAGTAAACACGTGCGTAGAGTTCCTGTGTTGCAGGAACAGTTGTTTCCTCATAACGCTCCATCTTCTGAATAGCGGTAGCGAGTTCGGCTGCTGAAACAGAAGTAGAAGCAGTACCTGTTGGCGAACCAACAGCAGCATAGTTACCACGCTCAGCATCCATATCAACAACAGCATCAACAGACTTTGTCCAAGTGTTGGTTGTTGAGAACTGCATACCATATTCAGCAGCTACAGGGAAACCATATTCAGGCTGCGACCATGTGAAGTTCAGACCCTCAGCAACCTTCAAATCTATTGTTTGTGCAGCGTAAGCTGGTGTGTTCAGAACGAATGTCTTTGGTGACTGAAGAACTGGATTATTGTCCAAGTCCTTGTCGCAAGCAGAGAACAATGCCACACCTGCACACAACAGTAACGATGACTTAATGATTGATTTCATATTGATTATTCTTTAATCGTTTTCTTTCTATTATTCAATAGTATGTCTTTTCAATGCCTTTTAAGTCCCAAGAGCCTCCTATCAAACAATGATATGGGGCATATTAGAGTCTTGTCGGCGAATTCTTTTCATGAAAAGAAATAATTATTTTCACGAGGAGAAATATTTATTTTCATGAAGAAAAACATTTATTTTCATGAAAAGAATTTGCCAATGATGATTTCCGAGAGATTCAATCACGGTTTTCATCAGACTTTTCAGGCATTGACAACACCTTAATTAATACCCAGTATTCTGAATCAAGTTGCTATTAGCAACCATATCACTTGTCGGAATTGGGAAGAGATTGAGGTGAGAGTCGAAGTTACGGCCGCTCTTCACACCACCCTTCCAGCTCCAGTTGTAATTTACATTACCACCGAAGTAACCGAAACGGATAAGTGTTGTACGACGCAAGCCCTCAAAGTAGAACTCACGGCTCCACTCGTCACAGATCTGACGGAGTGAGTAAGCAGTCTGAGTAGTTGCATTAGCACGTGTGCGGAGCGCATTGATATAAGCAGTACCTTGTGCAGTTGTCGTTCCATTGTTCTGACGTGCATCCGCCTCAGCATACATCAAGTAAGCCTCAGCAGCACGCATGAGGAAGAAGTCGGCATCTGGGAAGAGCGAGTTATGACCTGCACTGCCGTCCGTCTTGAAGTTATTAAACTTACAAACAGAGAATCCGTTGGTAAATACCTTTACACCCTTCTCATCGTCACCATTGCTTACAGTACGACCGTCACCATCAAAGAGGGCACGATCGTCATCTGCAGCTGCTGGCATAGCGTATGCAGCAACATTAGGAGCATCGTTATTTGGGAAGAACTTCAACACGAGGTCTGTACGCATACGGTTACCAGCCCAACCGCCAGTTGTGTTGTTACCAGCAACGGTAGCACTCTTGATATGCTCGCTGTTATCGTTAGAACCAGCCATGAGGTAGAGTGTTGTTCCGTATGAAGTAGTCTTCAAACCATCCTGAAGGATTGGGAAGATAGCCTCAACAGAAGCACCATTCTCACCATTATCGCCCATAAAGAGCTGCTGATAAGCACTCCACTGTCCCTTCTTGGTTGTATAGAGCTTATAAGGAGAGTCGATAACCTTCTTTGCATAGGTCTTAGCGTTAGCCCAATCAGCAGTACCTGTATAAACCTCAGCATTCATATAAAGACGAGCCAAGAGCATCCAAGCAGCAGCCTTGTCAACACGACCATAACCAGTAGTAGCTGAAGTCTTTGGACTTGCATCGTTCAAATTAGGTTCAATCTCGTTCTTCAACTCATCAATAAGCCACTTATAAAGGTCTGCACGCTGGATGCGAGTTGGCTTATCAGAAGATATAGCTGTTGTGAAAGGAACATTACCCCATCCATCCAAGAGGTAGTAATAATTCAAGGCACGGATAAAACGAACCTCTGCTGACATCGTTGCATTGTGATTGCCGAAGTCTGCAAGATACTGGTTGCAATAGGTAATACCCACATAAAGACGATAATAGAAACCCTTCAACATTGGATGTGAAGCGTCATAGCTATTGAAGTTCATGTTAGAAATACCCTCATCACCCCATGCACAAATAGCCTCATCAGTGGTCAATTCCTGTGAGTTGAACAGCTGACGTACGTAACCACTGGTTCCACCATCAATACCATCAACATCACTATCACCATTAGCTCCTCCGTTACCAGCCATAGCAATATGAGCATAGCACTTATTGAATGCGCTTTCTGGCGATGTATTTTCCTTTGTATTAAGGTTTGGATCAATTGGTTTTACATCCAAATCGCCTGTACAAGAGGTAAACCCTACTGACAGCAGAAGCGCTGCTGCAGAGAATATATATTTGAATTTAGTATTCATTGTCTTTACTCTTTTATATATTTAGAAATTCAGGTTCAAACCCAAGATGAATGAGATTGGACGTGGATAGAGGTTATTGTCAATACCATTGAACACCTCTGGGTCGAGACCTTTATACTTAGTAAGGCAGAACACGTTATTCACAGTTCCATAAATACGACCAGTAATACCATTCCATGAACCCTGCTTGAGAAGATTTGCGAAGCTATAACCCAAGGTTACGTTATCCATCTTCAAGAAAGAAGCATTCTGTACCCAGTAGTCTGTCTGAGTAGATGTGGTTTCTGTTGACAACCAGTTGTCAGCCACTACATCCTTAGGGCGGTTCACAAGAAACTTGCTCTTTGGATAGATTTCTGAGTTTGACATGTTAGAAGTACTTGCAAAAGCATCATTGTAAACATAGTTACCAAGACTTGCACGGAGTGCAAAACCGAGGTCCCAATTACGATACTCAAAACGTGAAGCAAAGCCCATCGTTACTGGTGCTGCAGGTGCCTTATAGTAGTACTTATCAGCATCGGTAATCTTACCATCGCTATTGCGGTCGACAACTACCCCCTCCAACGGCTTGCCTTTCTGGTCGTATGCCTGCTGGAATACATGGAAAGAATTAACAGCATTACCTACGTGCTGTGCCTGGATGTTACCACCTGTACCGGCAGAGATACCACCTGTAGGTACGAAGTAGTCTGGGTCGTTACCACCATTAAGGTTAGTAATCTTATTATAGTTATAGGTGAAGTTGTAATCCATTGTCCAGTTGAAGTCCTTAGCGTTCACTGCCAACCAGTGGAGACTTGTTTCTACACCCATATTATACATAGAACCGATGTTACTCATCACCTGATTACGGAAGTTAGAACCTGCTGGTACGGTTGCACTGTTGAGCAAGTCGCTGGTCTTGCGATAGTACCAATCAATGCTACCAGTGAGGCGCTGCTTGAGAACACCCCAATCGAGACCTACGTTATAAGAGGTAGTAGTCTCCCACTTCAAGTTTGGATCGTATGCCTTTGGACGAGCCAAAGAGCCATCACCAGCGATTGGATAGTAAGATTCATTACCTGTATTCATCTCATATACAGCGAAGTAGTTGTAGTCACCGATACCTTCCTGCTGACCAGTCATACCCCAGCTGAGGCGAAGTTTCAAGTCTGATAACCAGTCAATCTGCTTGAAAAGGTTCTCTTCATTGACACGCCATGCGAAAGCGAATGATGGGAACGTTGCCCAATGCTCCTTGAAACGTGAAGAACCATCATTACGTACGGTTGCTGTTACCATATAACGACCGTCCATTAAAGACCAGTTTGCACGACCGAAGAATGACACAAGATAGTTCTCTGTCGCATAGTAATAAGGAACATAATTGCGTTGTTTGCCAGCAAGAGTTGCATCACTATTTGTTGATGGATAATAACTCCAATAAGCGTTTTTAGTGTTATGCCAGAAGTGTGCCCACTCATAACCAGCCATGATATCGAAGTGATTCTTTGCTTTATCATTGAAATCGTGGTAGTACTGAGCGTAAGCAGAGAGCTGCATATTACGCTTCAACTGTGTTTCCCAGCCGTAAGAGCCATAATAAATTGCCTGTGGAGAAGCAGGATTAACATCTGTTACTTGCGTCCCTTAGCTACATCAACACCTGCAGTACGTGGAAACGGAGGTCTTCAAACCATGAACTTTATAGTCGACATCAGCACTTCCGAGGAGTCGCGGCTGATAGCACGGTCGTTCTTTAGGTTAAGAATAGACACAGGATTCTTTGTTGCCAATGAATAATAGGTCTTTGGCCAACTGCTATCATTGAGCGCTGTACCATCATCAAGCCACTGGTAGTAGCCACCGAAGTTATCATAACCAGACGCATAGACTGGCTGTGTTGGATCAAACTGACGTGCAGCCTTGATAGCCTCACCATCAGCATAGCGATTCTTTGTCCACATTCCCTTAGCATTCAACGTAACCTTCAAGTGGTCATTCAAGAAAGAAGGGTTCAATGTCAACGCTCCAGTGAAACGCTCAAAATTAGAAGTCTTAATGATACCCTGCTGGTTTGTGTAGCCTGCACTAACACGATAAGGCAACCAGTTAGCAACCTGACCAGAAACCGCTACGTTATGGTCATGGCTTAGAGCAGTACGGAAGATTTCGTTCTGCCAATTTGTATTAGCCTTTCCAAGACGGGAATAAGCTGTTGGAACCTGATTACCGTTAGAATCAAGGGTATAAAGATCAGTACCAAACTTATTTGCAATAAGGCCACGATACTCATCAGCAGACAAGACATCAAGGTTCTTTGAATTCTTACTAACGGTAAAGCTACCATTATAAGAAACCTGCAAGCCACGACGTCCCTTCTTAGTTGTAATGATGATAACACCATTTGAACCACGAGAACCATAGATTGCAGTAGCAGAAGCATCCTTCAAAACGTTGAAAGACTCAATATCCTGTGGGTTTACAAGTGCCAAAGGATTGCTTACACCCTTAATACCTGTCTGGTCCATAGCCACACCATCAATCACAATCAATGGACTGTTAGATGCGTTCAAAGAAGAACCACCACGAATACGGATGTTAGCACCACCACCAGGAGTACCACCATCGCTCGTTACACTCACACCGGCAACCTTACCAGCGAGCATATCCTGCGCATTAACAACAAGACCCTTGTTCTTGCTATCTGGCTTCAAGGCTGTCACAGAACCTGTAAGGTCACTCTTCTTGACAGCACCATAGCCAATAACAACAACCTCATTCATCTGCTGTGCTTGGTCTTCCTTAAGTGTAATTACCATACCATTGGTTGCAGCCACTTGTTGTTTCTGGAAACCAATGTAAGAGATTGTCAACGTAGCACCCGGCTGTACGCTGATAGAGAAGTTACCATCAAGGTCGGTCACAGTACCGTTACTTGTCCCATTAATAAGGACAGAAGCACCAATGACTGGCTCACCAGTAGCATCCTTCACCTGTCCAGTAATCGTAGACTGCGCAAAGGCACTGACTGAAAGGAATAGACCCAACAATAGAGTCAATATCCTAACAGGAAATTTGCATTTTACCTGCTTCATCTTTGTTATTGTTAAAGTAATTTATAAATTGATAAAAGTAATATTCGTTTAGTTCGATAAAAGGTAGGTTAATAGCCGCTAATTTGGCTTTTTCTGCTGCAAAGATAGTTGAGTTTAAGCTACTTTATACTATTTTTGCTTTGAATTTGTAATTTATGTAATGCAAACGATTGCACAAATAAATATAAGATAATTAAATTGACATAGGTCAAAGGATTTATAGAAAATATGTATATTTGCGATATAAAACCATTAGCAGACTAAAAACAAAGTTAAATCGCATGAGTGACTCAACCAACATAACAATGAAGGATATAGCCCGAGACCTTGGTGTTTCGGTCGCTACCGTCTCTCGTGCGCTCAAAGACAGTCCACGTATCTCTGCAGAAAAACGTGAGGCAATAAAGAAGTATGCACAAGAACATAACTTCTACCCAAACATCCTTGCAGAGAGTCTGCGCAAAAGTAAGGTACAACCAATTAAGGTTATCGGTGTTATCATTCCACAGTTAGATCATTTCTACTTCTCATCTATTCTTTCTGGCATCGAAGAAGAGGCTTCTTCACGTGGCTATCGAATTATGGTTGCACAGAGCCGAGAGAACTATGAGGACGAAGTAAAAATCTGTCGAGCATTTTCGGAGAGTAAGGTTTGTGGCATCATCGTTTCTCAAGCGAAGAATACTACCAAATACGACCATTTTCAAACGCTCATAGATAAGAGTATACCTTTGGTTTTCTACGATCGTATCAGTACGGGTGTAAATGCAAGCCGAGTAGTTGTTGATGACTATATGGGTGCTTTCTCTGCTGTCACACACCTTATTAATACTGGTTGCAAGCGTATTGCTTATTACGGCACTTCGTTAACAATGCAAATCGCAAAGAATCGTTATAATGGATATCTTGACGCCTTACTGAAGAATGGTATGCAACCTAACGAACAACTGATAAAGAACTGCGACAACAGATCAGAAGCCGAGCTTATCACGCCAAGCGTAATGCGACTTCCAGAACCACCAGATGCCTTCTTTGCCGTCAATGATGATACGGCTATCGGTATTCTTTATTCCTGCAAACGATTAGGTTTCCGTGTTCCAGAAGACATCTCTATCTGCGGGTTCACTAATGGCCAACGTGCCATTGCCTGCGACCCAATGCTGACAACTGTAGAACAACGGGGAGTCCGCGTTGGTGAAGAGGCTGCAAGTATTCTCATCGACCAAGTAGAGGGAAGACTCCCTAAGAATCAAGTTGAGAAACGTGTGGTAAGGACAAGGCTGATTATCAGAGGGACAACGAGGTGAGGGACCTCCCCCAACCCCTCCAAAGGAGGGGAGTGCTGAGGACTTTATTGGGCTTATTAGCCCTATAGGCCTTATAAGCCTAATAATCCTCTCTTCAAAAGAAAACAAACAACACAAGCTTCACACTCCCTCGCAAGAGGGACTTAGGGAGCACAAAAACTAACATAACAATGAAACAAAAACCTAACTTAAGCTTTTGGCAACTTTGGAATCTCAGCTTTGGATTCTTTGGAGTGCAGATTGCGTACGCGCTGCAGAGTGCCAACATCTCACGCATCTTCGCAACATTAGGTGCTGACCCTCATAATCTTAGTTACTTCTGGATACTCCCGCCATTGATGGGTATCGTCGTACAGCCGATTGTAGGAACACTCTCTGACATGACGTGGACACGCTTCGGACGTCGCATCCCTTACCTCTTCGTGGGTGCTGCCATGTCTGTTCTCGTGATGTGCCTACTTCCGAATGCGGTTCTTTAGGTATGGCTGTCTCAACAGCTATGGTGTTTGGACTTATCTCATTGATGTTCCTCGACACAAGTATCAATATGGCTATGCAACCCTTTAAGATGTTGGTGGGCGACATGGTCAACGAGAAACAGAAGACACTCGCCTACTCTATTCAGAGTTTCCTCTGCAATGCAGGCTCTATCGCAGGCTACGTCTTCCCATTCTTCTTCACCTTCTTAGGCATCTCTAACCAAGCTCCATCGGGTGTTGTTCCAGACTCAGTGGTCTATTCTTTCTATATCGGTGCAGCCATCCTTATCCTCTGTGTTATCTATACCACAGCCAAGGTAAAGGAGATGCCACCAAAGGTTTATGCCGAATACCATTCTGTAGAGAAGAAAGATGATACTTCAAAGTCTAATGTCTTCACCTTATTAAAGTTTGCACCACCTACCTTCTGGAAAGTAGGTTTAGTACAGTTCTTCTGCTGGTTCGCCTTTATGTATATGTGGACTTACACCAACGGAACCGTAGCAGCTAACTGTTGGGGCGTAGATATGCTTGCACATGATGCAACGATGACAAAGGGATATCAAGAAGCAGGCAACTGGGTAGGTATTCTCTTTGCTGTACAAGCTATTGGATCAGTGCTTTGGGCAATGGTTCTTCCACAGTTTAAGAACGCAAAACTGGCATACGCATTCTCGCTTATCTTAGGTGCTATAGGCTTTATCCTCGCAGCCTTCGTACACGATCAGTATGTTATGTTCATCCCATTCCTCCTCATCGGATGCGCTTGGGCGGCTATATTGGCAATGCCATTCACCTTAGTGACCAATGCCCTCGAGGGTTATGGCCACATGGGAACTTATCTCGGATTGTTCAACGGTACCATCTGTATTCCACAAATTATCGCTGCGGCTATTGGCGGAGTACTACTCCAGATGGTTGGTTCCGTACAAAGTAATATGATGATTGTAGCAGGCGTTTCCCTCTTCCTCGGTGCAATGTCCGTTGGAATTATAAAGGTACGCCGTCCTGCAGAGCAAGGGTAACAATAACTTTTTTATAATCTCTCTGAATTTAAGGGTGTGCTGAAAAGTGTTTCAGCACACCTTTTCCTTTTCTATCAACGATTTCCTCGCCTCCTATCGTCCAACCGATAAAGCCCGTTCTTAGCCTTTTTCATTCTTTCTCACCCATCATCTCCAATTATTTCATGAAAGAAATATTTTCTTCATGAAAAAATATTTCTTTTCACGTAAA
>CAKMOD010000083.1 GCA_927910885.1 uncultured Prevotella sp.
GTCAAACTCTTTTTAGCCCGTCTAAAATATTTAGATAAAGAAAATGGCATATTTTCCTGCAATACAAGACAACATTCTATAATAATCTGAGTTTTTGCATTTAAAATATAAAACTAAAAAAATATTGCTATAAAACCAAGATTATATACACAAAATAGTATGGCAACAGTATGCTCAAGGAGGTGCGGCTTCCTTACGGCAAGACTGTTCGTTTCGAGTATGATGCCCTTGGGGCGTCGCACGGCAAAGCTTTTCATGGTCACGTCTTCCGTTACCTCTGGGACGGCAACGTGATGGTGCAGGAGTGGCAGTATGAGGAGAAGGACGACCGCAGCATAGCATTGACGAGTTCGGTCGCATCCGTATGCAGGGCGAAGAGCCAGTAGAGAACCTTGTCACATGGGTGTGATGAGGAAGGCTCGTATGTTCCTGTGGCAAAGATACAGAACGGTGAACGCTACACGATTATCAGCGACTATATGGGTCGCCCTGTGGAAGTGTACAACAGTTATGGTAACGTTGTTTGGCAGGCTGACTATGATGTTTATGGTGACCTTCAAAACATAAAAGGCATTCGTGACTTCATTCCTTTCCGACAGTTAGGACAGTACGAGGACGATGAGACGCGCCTCTACTACAACAGGTTCAGATATTATGACCCAAAGATTGGTAATTATATCAGCCAGACCCGATAAGGTTGGCGGGAAATAATCCAACGCTGTATGGGTATGTGGAGGATTGTAATGTTTGGAGTGATATCTTTGGACTTCAAATTCAGCTTCATCATATAATCCCTCAATCTGTTTGGAAAAACATAAATAGAAATTACAATAACGCGTTAAAAAATTTAGATGGGTATGTTCAAAATGTGACAAAAAAAGCTATAGATAGATCAAATCTTAAACCATTACCAACTCCTTTTCATGGCAATCATCCATATTATAATAAGTATGTTCAAGAAGAATTGGTCAAACTTATTGGTGATGATGGAACATTTAATCTATCAAGTGTAAAAGACTTACAAAAAAGGCTTGACAAATTAATTGACCAGGCTAAGGAGTCTGGGAAAACATTAAATGAATATTTTAAAGAAGTTGGTGAAATTTGTAAATAACAGATAAATATGGATAAACAAAAGAAATATTTTAGAGTAGGACCATCTGTTGAAAGTTGTGTAACTGGAATAAGAGACGGTATAACCAATCAGGTGGAGACCCGATTTACTAAAATGCAATCTTCCTTTGTAAATAAAACTGAAAAGAATTATTTTCTGGATTATTGTAAGTTCTTATGGGAAAATAGGAAGAAGATAAACATTGATGAATTCCCTTTGATTGATTCTTCGAAAATTAGTAAGATTACATATTATAAAACAAAGAAGAGTGTTAAGGAAACTGATTTTATCTCAAATTTAACAGATAATTCATATAATTTGTTTGATTTTATTGTGTCTGAAGAAACACATAAGTTTCTTTTGGAATTCAAATTACCTATTTATAATAAAATTCAAGTAATAATTCCAGAATTCTCAGTCCAAAAAGAATATTTCTTATTAGGATTCCCAGAAATATCTTTAGAGAATGTTGATTATGGGCATTCTGTTATACTTGATTCTTTCTCAGGAAAGCAACTAAAATTTAAATCTTTCGAAGAATATATAAACAGGACATATAAATTCACAAAGTTATACACCATACAGCTTAATGCTGATTATAAATATGATATTATTAGACTTCAAAATACAGGAATCTTTTTCTCTGATTCATTGATAGATGCTTTGAAACACCATAATATTACGGGATTAGATTATCTAAGTCAAACTCTTTTTAGCCCGTCTAAAATATTTTAGATAAAGAAAATGGCATATTTTCCTGCAATACAAGACAACATTCTATAATAATCTGAGTTTTTGCATTTAAAATATAAAACTAAAAAAATATTGCTATAAACCAAGATTATATACACAAAATAGTATGGCAACAGTATGCTCAAGGAGGTGCGGCTTCCTTACGGCAAGACTGTTCGTTTCGAGTATGATGCCCTTGGGCGTCGCACGGCAAAGCTTTTCAATGGTCACGTCTTCCGTTACCTCTGGGACGGCAACGTGATGGTGCAGGAGTGGCAGTATGAGGAGAAGGACCGACCGCAGCATAGCATTGACGAGTTCGGTCGCATCCGTATGCAGGGCGAAGAGCCAGTAGAGAACCTTGTCACATGGGTGTATGAGGAAGGCTCGTATGTTCCTGTGGCAAAGATACAGAACGGTGAACGCTACACGATTATCAGCGACTATATGGGTCGCCCTGTGGAAGCGTACAACAGTTATGGTAACGTAGTTTGGCAGGCAGACTATGATGTTTATGGTGACCTTCGAAACATAAAAGGTATCCGTGACTTCATCCCTTTCCGTCAGTTAGGACAGTATGAGGACGATGAGACGCACCTCTACTACAACCGCTTCCGTTATTATGACCCGAGGATTGGTAATTACATCAGCCAAGACCCGATAAGGTTAGCAGGAAATAATCCTACGCTGTATGGTTATGTGGAGGATTGTAATAAACTTGTTGATATCTTAGGATTTGCTCCAACGAATTTAGCAGATAGATTATTTCTGAAGGAAATATTAGGAAGTAATGCAAAAGAAGGTGGTGTATATATGTTTCGAACCATTGATGTAAGAGATGGTGTTGAAAAATGGTATGTGGGTAAAGCTAATAATCTGTATCGTAGATTGAGATCACATTTGGGAAGTGGAAAGTTAGATTCAGCAAAACTTGATACCTTAAATGTTATTATTCTTCCGAATAGAGTTGAAAAAGATTTCTTTATAGCAGAAGCCCAGACAATGGATGAGTTTAAGAATGCAGGAGAAGATCTTGCTAATAAAATTAAAAGTCCTGGTTCTAAATTGTAATTATTAAAGTTTATGGAAATGAATATTATAAGAAAAGAATATTTTGGGAAAGAATATGCTTTTATACAAGCAGATATGGAGCAAACACCTGATATTTCTTATATACAAGAAAATAAAGTTGATGGCCTTACAGCTGTCTCAGAGAACGTAAATATGAAGATAGAAAATATTGAAAAAATATCTGTTCTTAAGAATATAAGAGCTTTAAACTTGAATTCATATTCTTATAAAGATTTGTTTCACTTGTCTTGTTTTAGAAAATTAGAATATTTAAAGATATATGGAAAAGTAGACAAGGAAATTCCTTTTGAGTCATTACCCTTATTATGGTGTATTTATTTAAACTATAATAGAAAGAACTGTAAACCTATCTTCCAATGTAAGAACTTGGAGTATATTTTTATTGATAACTATTCAGAGACTTCGTCAAACGCCTTTCTCGCTTTTGAAAAAGCAAGAAGAATTGGATTGGTTAAAAATAAGTTAATCGAATTTAATGCACTACAGAATATGCCACATTTAGAGCATATTGGAATAGGTTACAATTCCAATATGGAGTCTATAAACTGGTTAAGAGATAATAAATCTCTTACTTCTGTTGCATTTCAGAATTGTAAGAAAATAAAAGACTGGGAGATACTTGGAACATTAACAAAGATGGAAAGACTGATAATTGAAAACTGTGGAGAATTACCCTCGGTTGCTTTTTTACTTCATTTATCAAATCTTAAAGAAATCAGGATTATTGGATCAACAAGTGTTAAAGACGGTAAAGTAAAAGAAATTATGAATCTTCCTCATCTCAAAAGTTTCTTCATACCAGTTAGAAAAGAGTATGATATTACTCTGCAAGACATTACTTTATTCAATAATAAATTGTAGTATTTTTGCGTTTAGGGCATAATACAAAGAATATTACCATAAGATAGAAAATATGGGTCTTCTCATTAAATACATGTATACTTTTAGTATAGCTTTAATGGAAGAACAACAGTCATGCGTTAAACAAATAGATAGTCGAGACTGTCTTGGCTGTCTATTTTATTCATCCTCCAACGCTAAAAAGCTTTTCATTTTAATACATTGAAAATTTGTAGATAAGACATTAAAAAATCATTACATATATCGAGTAAAACACCTAAAATATAGTGGGAAAACACGTATAAAAAGCAAGTTTGCAACTATCAGAAAATCAGTTTGTTATGAAGTTGTATAAGAAAAGGTGCTTAGTAAGGGTTCAAAAGGGCGTTAGTAAGAACCTTAAAGGGCGTTAGTAAGAACCTTAAAGGGCATCTTTTGCAAGCCAAAAGAGCATCTTTTAGAACCTTAAAGAGCATGTATTGGTTTTGAGATGAGTGAAAATAGTTTACAAACACTTATAAACCAGAGAACAATAGCTTTTCTATTCATACTTCAATTTACCTTTTTCAATGATTTTCACAGATTTACTTTAAAAATTTGCAAGATTAAAATAAAAGAACTATCTTTGTCGTGATAGTTTCCACCACGCCTCTTTTAAATGCGTACCAGGGTGGAACTTTTGCTTTTAATACACTTATGAGTAAGCAAATAGCTTGATAAAAGAACCAATAAATAATACATGGACTAAGAAACTATAGACCCTTCAACACATTCGACTGAATCGCTTAAAATACGAAACGGTAAGAAAGCAGGCGCAATTTATAACACAATCTAAAATTAAATTAACAAGAATGACAAATCTAAAAACAGGAGAAGTCATAACCTTCAAATAACACATGAGTTATGAAACGTAGTAGATTATTATTAATAATAATAAATTATATTTATCACGATAATATTTATTTGATGTCTCCAATTGTTGATTGGAATTTATTAGATGTGCTAAATAAAAATATTCGAAATAATTATGAAAGAATTAGACCCATTTTGTTGAAATGGCAGGAAAATGGATATATAAAATTAATAGAAGATAACGAGATTGCTTTTTCTTTTATTCCAGAGAAATTACCATCAAAAGAAAAACTAATAGAAGAGAGCCTGAATTTCAAATAATGATTGATGAGAATGGTGAACTTGAAAACAGGTAGAACAATAACATTAAAATAATATGAAGAGAATAAAAATTATTCGTGTATTGGCAACTTATATTTGTCATGATCGATTTGCATATAGTCCTATCTGGACATGGGATGGCTTTCCTCCAATTATATATACAGAAAGGGAAAGAATACTTCCTGTATTAAAAGAATGGGAACATAAAGGATATTTAACTTTAATATATGATGAGAAAATAGCCTTTATCCTTAACGTAGAAAAATTACCATCAAAAGAAAAACTAATAGAAGAAAGTCGTAATATTAAATAAAGAATTGTAGAAGTAGAAAAGAAATTAACGAAGAAAGTATGGGACTTTGCCTATAGCTGCTTTATTTGTTCAAAGACAAATCATAGATAGAAGATAACCTGCATGTTACATGGCATAATAGAATATCAAAGGGGGAAAAATGCAAAGAGTTGGCACGCACTGTAATACATTTGCCATCTCCATTCAAAGAGCATGTCAAGTCTATTACAACTGACAATGGAACTGAATTTGCTTGCCATGAAATGATAGGAATAAGTCTTGGGGTCACCTCTATTTTATAAAGAATGTCAATTTTTTCCTCATTCCAAATATTATCCTTACCTTTGTCTTAAGTTTATTGACATAAACCTATGGTATTACTTGTCAATCCTAAATTATTATTTATATCGTAAATATTGCTATGATAAAAAGATTTATGCTGCTCTTTGCGGCAATGGTAGTGAGCATTGGTGCATTTGCACAGTTTCAGGAGGGTAAGGGCTATTTAGGTGCTTCCCTGACAGGACTCGACTTACACTATAATGGTCATGACGGCATGAATATTGGTGTGCAGGCTAAGGCGGGTTACTTCCCTTGGGATAACCTCATGGTACTTGCTACATTCGATGCGGCACACAATGGTTCTGAGGCTGTTGCCGACCATATCAGCGTAGGTGTTGGTGGACGTTATTATATCACACAAAACGGACTCTACTTGGGTGCGGGTGTGAAGCTTCTCCATGCCAACCATAATTATAACGACCTGATGCCGGGTGTTGAGGTGGGTTATGCCTTCTTCATCAACCGTTCGGTGACGATTGAGCCTGCGCTTTACTATGACCAGTCATTCAAGACACATAACTATTCGACAGTGGGCTTGAAGGTTGGTCTCGGCATCTACCTCTTTGATGATTAATCGAAAAGAAAAGATATATTTTTTTTAAGGACTGGCTGTCTTTATATAGGGATGCACCAGTTGGTGTGTCCCTATATCTCTCAAATCAAGCAGCCGTTTCTATCGACTATTAAGAATGAAAAAAGAGGATTACAAGTGTAACCCTCCTTTCGATTATCTCCAGCCTACGAGAATTAATTTTAAATGCAACAATACCCTTCTCAACTCTTAGAACGTGCCGTAGAGGCTTTCTCACAGTTGCCAGGTGTGGGGCGTAAGACCGCTCTGCGCCTTGTTTTGCATCTGCTACGCCAGTCAACTGAAGACGTGGATAGCTTTGCGGATGCTGTCATACGTGTGAAACACGATGTGAAGTATTGCAAGGTTTGCCATAACATTTCCGATAATGAGGTTTGTTCTATCTGTTCTGACCCACGCCGAGATGGCTCGGTGGTTTGTGTGGTAGAGAACATTCAGGACGTCATGGCGATTGAGAATACCCAGCAGTTCCATGGATTGTACCACGTTTTGGGGGGTATCATCTCTCCGATGGACGGTATCGGACCGCACGACTTAGAGATTGAATCGCTCGTAGAGCGTGTGGAAGAGGGTACGGTGAAGGAAATCATCCTTGCCCTTGCCAGTACGATGGAGGGCGACACAACCAACTTTTATATCTCCCGCAAGCTAAAAGACACAGGCGTGAAGCTATCGGTTATCGCACGAGGTATCTCTGTTGGCGACGAACTTGAATATACTGATGAGGTGACGTTGGGCAGAAGTATTCTGAACCGAACACCTTTTGAATCTTAATCATGACTATGGATAAAACAAGAAAAGTACTTCTTACAGAGCTAATTAGCTCGTGCATTATTACACTGCTCATCATTGCAGTGTATGAACTTAAGCTGATTTTGCCCGGTGGTTGGGCTGATGCAGAAAGCAGCAACATGGTGACTGTGCAGTTTCTCATGCAGTTGCTGACCCTCGCTGCCATCCCACTCTCGCTCTTTCTTTTCAAGATCGGCTACGTGCGTTCCGACTTGCATACCGACGAAAGCCACGTCAGTCGTAAGCTTCTCTTCTGGGGTAGCGTACGAATGATGATGCTTTGCGTTCCGATGATACTCAACACCTTCTTCTACTATGCTTTCGGAGATAGCGTAAGTTTCTTCTATCTTGCCGTCATCTTAGCGTTGAGCTTATTCTTCGTCTTCCCCTACAAGAAGCGTTGCGAGCATGAATGTTCTATGGATAATTCAGAACAAGCATAAATGAAACTGAGCGTTGTCATCGTTAATTATAACGTAAAATATTATCTCCAACAGTGTCTTGAGAGTCTTCAGCGTGCTTTGAAAGGCGTTGAAGCAGAGGTATTTGTGGTTGACAACCATTCACATGACGGCTCCGTAGCCTATCTTCGCAGCCGTTTCCCTGATGTTCATTTCATTGCCAGTGCGCATAACTTAGGCTTTGCGCGTGGCAATAATATTGCGATTCGCCAAAGTAAGGGCGAATATGTCTTGCTGCTCAATCCCGATACAGTTGTGGGCGAGGAGGTTATCCATGCTTCTATCGACTTTATGGATAGCCACCCTGCGGCTGGAGGACATGGCGTACAGATGCTTACCCACCTCGGCGAACGAGCCTTAGAAAGCCGTCGTGGCTTGCCCTCGCCCGTGGTTTCGTTCTATAAGATGATAGGACTTTGCAAGCACTTCCCACAGAGCGACCGCTTTGCACATTATTATATGGGCAGCCTGCCGTGGGATGTTCCGGGCAAGATTGAGGTAATCAGCGGAGCTTACTGCTTCCTGCGCAAGTCTGCCTTAGACAAGGTAGGACTCTTAGACGAGGATTTCTTTATGTATGGCGAGGATGTCGATCTCAGCTATCGACTGCTGAAAGGCGGCTTCGAGAACTGGTATCTCCCCGTGCGCATCCTGCATTACAAGGGCGAGAGTACACAGAAGTCGAGCTTCCGATATGTTCACGTCTTCTATGATGCCATGCTCATCTTCTTCCGCAAGCATTATGGCGGTATGAACGCATTGTGGCGACTACCGATTAAGACGGCTATCTACGTGAAAGCCTTTGGCTCACTGATAGGTACTACCATTCGAGCAACGAGAAAGAAATTGGGATTTCGTACTTCAATAGCTAAATCATTCCCACATTATATATTTGTTGCGGGCGAAGACGTAATGGGAAAGTGTCAACGTCTGGCAACGGATAACGCCTTAGTGGCAGAGTATCGGGTCGCAGACAAAGATAACTTGAAGCGCACACATTCCGACCTGCTCAAGGAGTTTGGAGGCAAGAACAGACCTTACTGCATCGTCTATGACACCGACTTATTCAGCTATCAAGACATCCTGAATGTCTTTGCAGAACAGCCACAGCAGAATATTCACATTGGTTTCTATCATAGAAAGGAGAACAGAATCGTCACCATGATGGAAGTTATAGGAGATTAAAGCATGGAAAAGAAACAGCACGTGAGGGTTAGACTAAGAGCGATGGAGCCGGAAGATCTCGATATGCTCTATCACATTGAGAACGACCGCAGCCTATGGAACATCAGTGCAACAAACGTTCCTTACAGCCGTTATGCCCTACATAACTACATTGCTGACGCGAAAAACGATATCTATATCGACGGACAACTGCGCATGATGATTGAAAACCATGAGCAGGAACTTGTCGGAGTGATAGACCTTGTCAACTTCGACCCAAAGCATCAGCGGGCGGAAATGGGTATTATCATCATGAAACCATTTCGCCAACAAGGCTATGCCCACGCCGCTATCTCAGCCCTAATCGACTATACACGCGACGGCCTACACCTCAAACAAATCTACGCAGTGGTAGACGTTGATAACGAGGTGTCGCTCCACTGTCTTACCTCCTTCGGTTTTACCAATGGCAGCATACTAAAAGAGTGGCTTTATTGTGACGGAAAATACAAAGATGCAAGGATAATGCAACTTTTTATATAAAAGAATAAATTAATTTTGGTAGAATAGATTTTTATTGTTACCTTTGCACACGCAAAACAGAAAAAGGGTTTAAAACATCCATTTTGGTGCGTTAGTTCAGTTGGTTAGAATGCCTGCCTGTCACGCAGGAGGTCACGAGTTCGAGTCTCGTACGCACCGCTGAAACCTTGGCTTCCCGCCAAGGTTTTTTGTTTTTGATAGGTTAACAATGCAGACAAGAGAACCGTTGCTTGTGAAAGGGAGACAGAGTAACAGATGAACATATATTTATCGAAGAACAAGTGGTCGAGGAATCACGTAGACGAGGGAACAAGATAATTGTAAAAGACAAAGTAACATAAGAACTTTTTAGAGAACAAGTTAACGAGTAGATAAGTTAACAAGTAAATCTTTTACATATCTTCTTATTCCGTTATCAACTCAAAATACCATTAGGCTCTCCTTTCGTTTACGTCTCCTCCGTCTGTAACCATTGGCTAAAAACGTTGAGGGAAATATTCTGTGCGTTCCATGACCTTTAGGTCTCTGAGCATTTTCGTTCATCTAAAAAGAATCTGTAAAGCTGTGCTTTCCGTCTATCTGTGCTTTCTGTGAGAAAATGCTTTTACCCAAACGACACAAAATATTTTTACAAACCAATAGGAAATTAACCTAAGAAAATCGCTAAAAATGAGCCTTCTTAATCCTCCTTATAATTACCTTATAATCACCTACTTGCAAAGTCATATAACAAAAGGTGCTTACTTGGACTTCAAAAGGGCATCTTTTGCAAGCTAATTAGGCATCTTTTGCAAGCTAATTAAGCGTCTTTTAGATGCTAAAAGGGCATATATAATTTTCAAAACACACAAAAAAAAGTTTACAAGTTGACAAGTAAACTTGCAAACTTGTAAACTAATAAACTAATAAGCGCATATACCTTGTAAACTTGTTTACTCGTAAACTCATTCACTTGTAACTTTGCTTACTTTCCCATTACGGTCCTTCACTATCACTACCTGCTTGTGAGCTTTCTGCTCGTTCGTAGTTCTTACACCAGAGAGGGTATAGGTCTCAGCTGGCTGCTCGTGGTCGGTAGAGAGGGTATTGATGCCCGTTGCTGCCTTTAATGGCGTATAGCTAAAGGAGATTGTATTGTCATTATTCCGAACAATCTGCTTGACTCCTGCCTGAGGACTGACGTTATAATTCGTATAGAAACTCAGACGAGGGTCGGTAGACTTCGTTAAGCTATTGTTCAATCCTGTTGGGAATGGGTCGCTGCTCTGTGTGTCATTGTCGAGTCGAGCATCGGCAGGAACAATCGTGAAGCGTGGATGACGTTGCACCGAAGCAGCATTCACGTTGTTCATCATCCATGAATAAGCATCGAAGTCAACGTGGAAAACCATCAGTCCGTGTCCTGGCAACTCAGTATCCCAGCGGTAAGGCGTACGATTTTCAAAGATGTAATATTCATCCTTCGTGTCAGGATTATAGAGGAAGTAGGCATCGCCACTCTCAGCAAGTCCCTTCATATTCTTCACCTCAACAGCCTCATCGCCAAGTGTGATAGGCTTCAACCAACCCATATACGCCTTCTCGTAGGCATCATAGCCAGCTGGCACCGTACCGATTCCCGTACCGCCGTATGCGTTTATCAGACTCTCTGGACCGCCGTTATAACTGCCCGCACACATCAAGTCGTATCGCCCTGAACCAACGTTGTTACCGCCACGAGTATCATAAAAGTCGGGTAATCCAAGACAATGCGAGAACTCGTGGCAGATGGTGCCGATACCAGAATAGAATACACGCTCCTTGCCATTGAGCTGCGCACGGATAATTTCATTGCTACAAGCGTAGGTATTTATCGTTTGTCCGTTGAAAGTCAATGCGTCAAGTCCTGCATCTGTGAGCGAATACTTATGTGGCCAGATAGTGCTTGACTCACCACCAGTCGCCTCGCCCTCGCCAGCATAGATGACATAAACCTGCTCTACCTCGCCATCATTGTCCCAGTCGTACTTGCTGAAGTCTACCTGACCTTTGATAGCATTGCAGGCGTCGATAATCATCTGTGGCGCATTCGCATCATTCTGATTACCTGTTCGCTCACCATAAAACTTATAAGGATGCTTGAGCTTTATGGGTCCTACGACATCGAAAGTGAGGTCGAACTTACCGTTACTCTGATCGAGGAAGTAGTCGTGAACACTACCAATAGCCCCATTGTTATTGGTATATCCCACCTTGTTGAGCATATCCTCATAGAGCGTCTTGACATCATTCGCACGTGGTCGGAGTGTCAACACATTCTTCGGATCTTTGAAAGACATATCCTCAAACTCAACCAAGATAACAAGACCTTTCTTCTTACCTTCCCAAGTCATTCCTAACCCCTGTCCAAAAGGCTTAGAACTAAGGTGTATCTCCTTCTGTCTTTGTAGTTTTCTTACCTGCTGAAGGGCAGCCGCAACGAGTTCCTCTCTATCTTTGCGCAATCCCTTCTCATGTGCCAACACCGATGATGCCACTAACTGATTGTCCTCAATGCAGGCATAATAGTAACTACCATCATGCGGCAACACGGGTATGCCATCTTCCGTCAGCGCATAATTAAAATGCTCGTCGCCGACGGTCATAACCTTCAGGATTGTTCCGTCCGCTTGCTTAAAGCTGCGCCACATCCGCATGGCAGGGATAGCAAATGATGATGTTGCCAACAGTGCGCTGGCTAAGAGAGTTATAATTTTCTTCATACAACTGCTTTTAATGATGATTCATTTGGTTTTTATTGGTACGAAATTATCTTTTGAAAGATGATGCAAAGATAAGGAAAAAAATAAAAGGTAAGCAAATAAAACGATAAAAATTAGTTGACGAGTAAACAAGAGAATGTTTTGTAATTCAGAATTCACAATTCATGAATCATATTCATAATCATAATTATGATTACTAAGTAACCCTCAATGTTCAAAGTTAATAGCTAAATGGTTCTAATCATAAAGTTCAAAGTTCAAACCTCAAAGTTCAAGGATAGGAAGTTCAAACCTCAATGTTCAAAGATTAAGGTTAACCTTCTGTTTTAATTATCCACTGTCTAAATAGCCCCTTTTCCATGAAAAAACAACGAATAAGGTTGACAGACTCGGAAATAATTAATACCTTTGCACTCAGAAAGATTGTAAATATTACAGAACACAAACACAGCATTTATCCTACTGGTTATCAGTGGGTATAAAGACGTAACCGTCTATAAATAGCATACATTTTATTATAATATAAGAACATTATACAAATACAAGAACATTATGAAAAAGAAATTTGTTTGCACCGTTTGTGGTTATATCCACGAAGGAACAGAGGCACCAGAAGAGTGCCCAGTATGCCACGTTAAGGCAGAGAAGTTTAAGGAGTTCAACCCAGCTGCATTGAAGGGTACTAAGACAGAGCAGAACCTCAAGGATGCTTTCGCAGGTGAGAGCCAGGCACATACTAAGTATCTCTACTATGCTTCAAAGGCTAAGAAGGACGGCTTTGAGCAGATTGCAGGCTTCTTCGAGGAGACAGCACGCAACGAGAAGGAGCACGCTAAGATCTGGTTCAAGTTCCTCCATGAGGGTGATATCCCTACAACTACTCAGAACCTCGCTGACGCAGCTGCTGGTGAAAACTACGAGTGGACTGATATGTACGAGCAGATGGCAAAGGACGCTATCGAAGAGGGCTTCCCAGAGTTGGCTGTTAAGTTCCGCAAGGTGGGTCAGATTGAGAAGCACCACGAGGAGCGTTATCGCAAGCTCTTGAAGAATATCGAGGACAGCGTGGTATTCTCTCGCGATGGCGACTGCATCTGGCAGTGCCGCAACTGTGGTCACATCGTTATCGGCAAGAAGGCTCCAGCCGTTTGCCCTGTATGTAACCACCCACAGAGCTTCTTCCAGGTTGAGGAGTCAAACTATTAAATCAACGCAATAATAATTCCATAGCGTTAGTCACACAGTGCCAAGATCGAAAGGTCTTGGCACTTTTTTTTAGTAGATAAAGTTGACGAGTGAACAAGTTAGACGAGGTCAACAAGTTGCTTGTAATAAAAGACAGAGTAACATAGTAAGTGAACAAGTTACTTGTAATACTTTTCATACTATTTTTTATATTCTGTGCTATCAATAACCGTTAGGTTTCTGTGTGTCCTATAGACTCTGTTTATCAGTGTCATCTGTGAGAAAATGTTACCACCACATTGTTCTTATGTTACTCTGTCTACCATCACAAGCAGCTTGTTAACCTGTCAACTTACTATGTTACTCTGTCTACCATCACAAGCAAGTCGTTCACTTGTCTACTCATCACTCATGTCTAAACAAAGGAATATATATTTATATAATTCGGCGACAAAAAAGTGTAAAGTTTAATTATTTCAGCAATCTACCTATTTGTCGCAGATAAGCAAACAGCCTCAACCGAAGAAAGTTACTAATTTGTCGCACTACTTCACAATCTATTGATTTACACATGATTACAAAGGAACAAAATCAAGCGATATAAAGCAGGAAACAAATTAGTAACGAGAACAACAAAAGAAAAAGAATACAAATACGCAATATTTGTAAAGAAAAGAGAAAGACAAAGGCTTCAAGCTCCCTATCTGTCTCTCCGCTCCTCCCTATCCGTCGAACTATCAAGAAAAAGACTCCCTTTTTGTCGCACAGAACCTACTACACTGTCGGGGACAACCTCCCTCGGAGTCGTGCATAACCTACTTATACGTCGCTTATTTCCAGTGTAAGCATCTGTCGTTCAATAAGATAAAAGTCCTTAACTAAGTCTTATAAGTGACCAACAATGACTGTCTAAGTTCAAGACGGGGTTTTATAAGAGGAGTTTTACATACAAGAACTGACGCCCAATGAGGTTGCTAATGCTGTGAGTACGGTAACGAGAATATGCAAAATATTCTTCCAAATAGGTTTAATCATAACATTTGAATAAATTAAAAACTCCCAATCGGTAACAGCTATGATTGCCTTAACATTGCTACTAAACCGATTTGAAGTAAGTGAATACTAAACCCAAATCAGTCATTCAACCACAATATGTTTAGGTTCTAATGAACAATTTGGGCTAAACAGAGAGTGGAGGGCGCAAGCTTGGCACTCCCCCACTCTCACCACTCAAACCAATCGACTATGCGTGGCTCTCAGTAGTCGATGCAGCCTCACCTGGCTCTGGACCAGCAGAAGGCTTATTCTCCTTCTTCTTGCCCTTCTTCTTGCCCTTCTCGGCAGCCTTAGGCGCATCATACTGCACAGCCTCCTGAACACGCAAACCGCTGAGAAGGTTCTTCACACGACGGTGCATAGCATCAATGGTCACCGTTGGCGCAAAGAGAACATGAGCACCATAGATGTCACGCTGCGCATTAAAGTCTGCAGCCTTCTCAACACCTAAAGAGTGAATACCTACACGGAAAGTTCCCAATCCGTCGAGCTTCACACGGTTACCATCCTTGAGAACCTGATTCATCTCGAACACCAACGCGCTGATTACAGCCAAGATGTCTGGCTCTGTTACGGTACAACGCTCACTGATACGCTGAGCGAGATCCTTAACACCAACAAGGTCTGGACACACCGCACGGGCATACCAAAAACCCTTGCGCTTGCTGTTCTTACGATTGTCCTGATACATACGAAATTTGATTGACATAACATGAAAATTTAAAAAGTGAAACAAAGAAATTATTGAAATGAAAAAATGAAATCTTAACTCAATGCTCTAATAAGACAGAGGCAAATCCTCTCCGTGGCTCCACGCACGACGGTGCCTCCGTGACTTACATCGCTTTATTTTTATTACTCCTCCGTGTCCTCCTTTTCTCTGTGTGATACTACCTTAAAACTAAGTGGCAGACCTATTACTGAAGACCCTTCTTCCCACTCCTCATCGCCCTTGTCGTTCGCCAGTCCTCACCCCCTCCCCATAGAAAAAAGAAAGGGGAGGGACAACTACCTAAAAGACATACTGCGACAAAAAAGTGTAAAAATATGTAAAAGAGTAAACAAGTAAATAAGTGAACACGTAAACAGATAAAAAGATAAACAAAGAAATAACTAAAAAAATAATAACCTAAAAACGTATAAAAATATAAAGGTAAAAGTTGGAAAACACAAAAACGTAAAAACATACTTCATCATAAACATAAAAGACTAAAAATATGAAAAGATATTCACGTAAATAATTAAAATATTTACAGTCAACAACTTAAAAAGTATTTTTCATACTTTCGGCAACAAAAAAGTGAAATTTTCCACCCCTTTTCTCCCCTATTTTGCCCCAAGAATCTGGTGTCTATTCTTCCCATTTCGCTTATAGCTGATGTGAATCCACCGCTTTTTTATCGACTCCTGTGGCTCAAGAATCATCTGATCGAAGTCTGTTTGAGCAAGAATTGCCGCATATTTCCGACACATTTCCAGTCCCGTCACATGAATATCAGCCGCCTCTCCTCGCAAATGTTGCGAATGTTCAGCCCCCATAACAGCCCTATTCACAGCCTCGCAGCGATAACCTCCCACGACTATCACACGTCCCACACGCCGTCTAAGCGGTTCTAAGACCTTATTACAAAGCTCCCGAAGGTTCTCTATCACCTCCGCTCTCGAAGCCTCCCCAGGCGCAGGATTCACCTCAGGCACGTTCTTAACACCCATGCCCACCGCCTTTCCCGAGCGCATCATCTCGCCCACCGTAAAATGTGGAGAGAGTCGCTCCTCAAAATCTATCTCAGTAGAATCAATATCCTTAATCATACACATTAATTATTATAGATTATTTGGTTCATTAAAACTCCGTTCGTCATCCCTTCATTCCTGATGACGATGCAAAGGTACAACACAAAAAAACCGATTGCAAGGAAGATATAGGTAGTAATATAAGTAGACAAGTAAACAGGTTGACAAGTGGACGAGTTGCTTGTAATAAAAGACAAGGTAATATAAGTAGACCAAGTAAACAGGTTGACGAGTGAACGAGTTGCTTGTAATAAAAGGACAAGGTTAG
>CAKMOD010000084.1 GCA_927910885.1 uncultured Prevotella sp.
AATGACTTAAATTCTACACACTATGAATCTAAAATCAATTTTCTATCTCCATCGTTCTGATCGAAAAGTGCTACTGATACTCTTGCTGTTTATCGTTGGTAGCATTGGTTTGATTATCTTTGTTGGCAATCAGACAACGGAAACTTCAGTTGTGAAAAACGACAGTATAAGTAAGCTTAAGCCCACTTCTTTCTCCCATAAAGAACAGCTTTCTGCAGTTGAAACGGCAGAAGGTAAACAGCTATTTCCCTTCGATCCGAATACAGCTACAGCCGAACAGTTGCAGCAGTTGGGCTTAGCCCCTTTCCAAGTGCGTAACATCATCAAGTATCGTTCTAAAGGAGGAGTCTACCATTCACCAATGGATTTCGCCAGACTCTATGGTCTTACGCGCAAGCAGTATCGAGAGTTAGAACCCTATATAACGATTGGCGATGATTACGAACCAGCCTCTACGCTCGCCTCTGTACAAGCTTATATTGCTCAAAAGGAAGCTGATAAGCAGGCTGCCCATGCTGCTTATGAAGCTTATAAGGCGCAAAACGCGTATAAGCCTAACAAAGGTAACGACCGTGACACTCTTCGCTACCCATTGAAACTAAAAGCAGGAGAGCGTATCAACCTTGTTACTGCTGATACAACCCAGCTAAAGAAAGTCCCTGGTATAGGCTCAGGGTGGCACGTGCCATTCTCAACTATGGTAAACGATTAGGTGGATACGTTGCTGTGGGACAACTGCAAGAGATTGAAGGATTCCCAGAAGAAACTCTACCTTACTTCTCAATTGCTAATCCACAAACAGAGAAGATAAACCTAAATACCGCAACTCTCGCACAACTTCGCCAGCATCCTTATATGAACTTCTATCAGGCAAGGGCTATTTGTGATTATAGACGACTGAAAGGAAAACTTTCCAATCTCTCACAACTCCACTTATTAAAGGACTTCACCCCCGAATCAATCGAGCGTTTGCGTCCGTATGTTACGTTTTAAGTAGTCATGTTTTATAAGCTATTGTATGGCTCTGATAGAAACTCTGTACCGTCTTTTTTTGTTGTGTTGATGCTCCGCACCATTGGTGCGGAGGCTTAACACCATTGGTGCGGGGCGTTAATTCGCTTGCTATATGTTGTTGGACCGAGTCTAATAGTAATCCCCCTAACTGCTTGAACATTATTTCTGATAATAAAAAAAAAGACATTCATTGCTTTGCATTGTCTTTCATTTAGCTTACCTTTGCACAAAGAATAAAGTAAACACAATGGATATACAGGAGATTTACAAGATTTACCAAGCGCACCCTATTGTGACCACAGACAGCCGTAACTGTCCTGAAGGAAGTATCTTCGTGGCATTGAAGGGAGTTTCATTCGATGGTAATAAGTTTGCTGAGGCAGCCTTGGAAAAGGGCTGTAGCTATGCAATCATTGACGAAAAGGAATATGCAAAGGCTGGTGACGAGCGTTATATCCTCGTTGATGATGCTCTTGTTACTTATAAGGAATTAGCACGCGAACATCGTCGTCAGTTCTCAATCCCTGTGATTGGTATTACAGGAACAAACGGAAAGACGACAAGCAAAGAACTTATCTCTGCTGTATTGGCTGAGAAATTCAATGTACATCATACTGAGGCGAACTATAACAACGACGTGGGTGTACCTCGTACGTTGTTAGGTATTCGTCCAGAACATGAGATTGCAGTTATCGAGATGGGTGCTTCTCACCCTGGTGATATTGAGAAACTCGTTACATACGCAGAGCCAACTTGCGGTTTGATTACTAATGTTGGTCGTGCGCACCTTCAAGGTTTTGGTAGTTTTGAGGGCGTAAAGCAGACAAAGGGCGAACTCTATGATTTCCTTAAAGCTCACGGTAGTTTGCTTTTCCTCAACGAGAGTAATCCTGACTTGACAGAGATGGCAGAACAGCGAGAGTTTGATCGTATCATAACTTACGGACAAGATGAGACCGCTGACGTGCAAGGTTATGTTGTTAGCTGTGCTCCGTGTTTGAAGTTTGAGTGGCAGTCGTCAAGTCTTAATGCTCAACAACCAGGTCATACTATCTACGAAGTGCAAACCCATCTCATTGGTTCTTACAACTTAGATAATATGTTGGCAGCCATTGCTATTGGTCTTCACTTTGGTGTTACGCCACAGCAAATTAACCATGCTTTGGAGAATTATGTACCTCATAACAATCGTTCTCAGCTGACCGAGACTGCGCATAACAAACTTATTGTGGATGCTTACAATGCTAACCCATCCAGTATGGCAGCAGCAATAGAGAACTTCCAACTGATGCAGGTAGAGAATAAGATGGCTATCCTCGGTGATATGCGTGAACTCGGAGATGCATCTGCAGAAGAACATCAGAAGGTTGTAGAATTGCTTAAGGCTACAGATATTCGTAATGTGTGGTTGGTTGGAGAGGAGTTTGGTAAGACGCAAACCGATTTCCGCAAGTTTAATGACATCGATGAGGTGAAGGCAGAGATAGCTCTTCATCGTCCAGACGACCATTATATCTTGATAAAAGGCAGTAATGGAATTAAGCTTTTTGAGCTTCCAGATTTGCTATAAGAGATAAGAAAAACGATAGTAAAGTCAATGTTTATCCCAGAAAAGAATTAACTTTGCATTCGCTTATAAAACAATCGGGATGTAGCGCAGTTGGTAGCGCACTACGTTCGGGACGTAGGGGTCGCCAGTTCGACTCTGGTCATCCCGACAGAAAAAGGGAAGAAACCATTTGGTTTCTTCCCTTTTTGGTTTTATTGGGCTAATTAGCCTTATTAGCCTAATTAGGCCTACAAGCCTTATTAATTATCATTCCCTTAGTTTTTCTCTGCAATCTTCAAGGATAGCCATCAGTTCATCCATCTTTGTTGTGCGCAACATAGCGATGCGTGTCTTCTTAAAATCAGGGATTCCTTTGAAGATTGGCGATGCTGCTAAGTGTCGGCGGGTATGTAGAATACCACGATGTTCGTCGATACGTTCCACATTAATGCGTAGCATTTCTTCAAGAATATCAATCTTGTCATCGATAGTTAGCTGCTTCTCTCCTTGATTGAATAACCACGGACAACCGAAGGTAGCGCGTCCAATCATCACCGCATCAACACCATAACGGTCGAACTTCTCGTGTGCTTCCTCAATACTTGTCACGTCACCATTGCCTATGATGGGTATATGGATGCGTGGGTTGTTCTTCACTTCACCAATCAATGTCCAGTCTGCTTCACCTGTGTACATCTGCGAACGGGTACGTCCATGAATCGTCAATGCCTGTATACCGCAGTCTTGCAGTTGCTCAGCAAGATCGGTGATAATGAGGTTGTCGTTGTCCCAACCTAATCGAGTCTTCACTGTGACAGGTGTGTTGACAGCCTTCACTACCTCTCTTGTAATGTCAAGTAGCAATGGGATGTTCTTCAACATACCAGAGCCAGCACCTTTGTTTGCCACCTTCTTCACCGGACAACCAAAGTTTATATCAATCACATCGGGCTTTACCTGTTCTACAATCTTAGCTGCTTCAACCATTGAAGCTACATCCCTGCCATATATCTGTATTCCTACAGGACGCTCACTATCGTCAATGACTAATTTTGAAAGTGTTGACTTGATACTACGGATGACGGCATCAGCCGACACAAATTCCGTATATACCATGGCTGCACCGAAGCGTTTGCACATCTTTCGGAAGCCAATATCCGTCACATCTTCCATTGGAGCCAAGAATAGTGGGCGTTCCCCCAAATCTATTGTTCCTATTTTCATAGGTGCAAAGGTAACGAAAAGGCTTTGAATAGTAAAGGAGTAAGAAGGCAAAAAAGCAAAAGGAGGAAAAGTTTTTGCAAAGTAAGAGCGTTAGGTTTTAGAAGGTGTAAGGAGAAAAATTTGGTATGTTCTTATATACTTGTAACCATCTTTGCAACCGAGTTGCAAAAAATAATCTTTATCTTTGCAGCAGAATATTAATGCAGTAACAGGTTTTAGATTATGAAAAAGAAACTTATAAGAATCATTCTTACGGCTGTACTCCTCGCTGGAGCATGGTTAGTAGAGCATTTCACAGCATTTCCAATGTGGCAGGTGCTGCTTGTTTATTTGGTTCCTTATCTGGTTATCAGTTATGATGTATTAGGTGAAGCGGTTGAGGGAATCATGGAAGGCGACCCTTTTGATGAGAATTTCCTTATGAGTATTGCGACTATCGGAGCATTACTCATCGGTTTCCTTCCTAATGCCGAACCACAGTTTATCGAAGGAGTCTTCGTGATGTTGTTCTTCCAATTGGGCGAACTCTTTGAGCATTATGCGGAAGACAAGGCGCGTGACTCCATCTCTGAGCTGATGGATATCCGTCCTGATGTAGCCAATGTGGAGCGAAACGGAGTGGTAGAGAGCGTAAGTCCTGAGGAAGTGAAGATTGGTGAAACTGTGATTGTTAAGCCGGGAGAGAAGATACCATTAGATGGAAGGGTGCTTGAGGGAACTTCCAGCCTTAATACAGTAGCCCTTACGGGTGAGAGTATGCCACGTGATGTAAGTGCGGGTATGGAAGTTATCTCTGGTTGTGTTAACCTTTCGGGTGTGTTAAAGGTGCAAGTTGAAAAGGCATATAGTGAGTCTACTGCTGCAAAGATTATCCAACTCGTCGAAGAGGCAGGTGATAACAAGTCACGCAGTGAGTCTTTCATTCGCCGTTTTGCACGTGTCTATACGCCTATCGTGGTGATTGCCGCTCTTGCTTTGGCTGTTATTCCTCCGTTCTTCTATGATAGTTACGCACCAGCCTTTGGTGTTTGGCTCTATCGTGCATTGACCTTCTTGGTTGTAAGTTGCCCATGTGCTTTGGTTATTTCTATTCCACTTACCTTCTTTGCAGGAATCGGTGGAGCTTCTCATAAGGGAATCCTCATTAAGGGTGGTAACTATATGGATGCTTTGTCAAAGCTCTCTACGGTGGTATTCGATAAGACTGGAACCTTGACACGTGGTACTTTTGATGTTGAGGCTATCCACCCAGAGAAACTCTCTGAGCATGAGTTGCTTCATTTGGCAGCCCATGTAGAACGTTATTCTACTCATCCAATCGCCCTTGCCCTCCGTATGGCATATACGGATGAAAAGGATAATTGCACTGTTGAAGATATACAAGAAACAGCGGGACAGGGCATTACTGCTATTGTTAATGGTAAGACAGTAAGCGTTGGAAATGACCGCTTAATGGCAACACTTAATATTATACTCCCTACCTGTGAACGTTGTGCGAGCCATGCGGGTACGATAGTTCACGTTGCGATTGATGGTGAATATGCAGGTCATATCGTTATCTCTGACCAGTTGAAGGCTGATGCTGTGAAGGCTATAGAGTCTCTGAAGCAGTTGGGGGTTAGCAAGACTGTGATGCTGAGCGGCGACAAGAGGGAAGTTGTTGAGCAAGTTGCTGAGCAGACAAAGGTGACGGAATACTATGCAGAACTGCTCCCTGCTGACAAGGTAAGCCATGTTGAACGTCTCATTAAGGAGAAGAATACAGGTGAAACAATTGCCTTTGTCGGTGATGGAATCAATGATGCACCAGTGTTGGCACGTGCTGATGTAGGCATTGCTATGGGTGCTTTGGGCAGTGATGCAGCCATTGAAGCAGCTGATGTTGTGTTGATGGATGATAAACCTTCAAAGATTGCACTTGCTATTGAACTCTCACGTCGTACTATCTTTATAGCGAAAGAGAATGCATGGTTTGCTATCGGTATCAAAGTTGCAGTCCTTCTTCTTGCTACCTTTGGAATGGCAAGTATGGGGTTAGCCGTCTTTGCTGATGTTGGTGTGATGGTTCTTGCCGTTCTTAATGCGATGAGAGCAAGATAGAAAGGCATTCTTCTCGATTTATTTTCATGAAAATAAATATTTTTCTTCATGAACGTAAATATTTATTTTCGTGAAAATAATTTCTTTTTTACATGAAAGTAATTTGGCATCTGTCGTAAAGTAGCTACGCAGATGCCTTTTTTAATAGTTTGAAAAGCATGATTTGATAAAGCAATAGATTGTTCTCTTTCGGCTTATCTGGCATTTCGAGTGATACTACTATTGGTCTTTGTGATGCAAACCAATGATTCCCTTTGAGTTATTGTGTTATTAATAAGGTTTCTTTTGCTTAGTGATTCGGTGTGATATCGCTATTCGCACTATTGGTGTTCAGCGTCCGCACCATTGGTGCTCATCATCCGCACCATTGGTGCTGGGCCTTCGCACGTTGATAAAACGTGAACTCTTTCACTCTTAAACAATGTTACAACCTTCTGCTTTTACGATAAAAATAATTACGAAAAAAGCCAAATAAGAAAACTTTTATGTAAGTTTGCAGTAGATAGTTGATTGTTATGCAGATACGATTATTTCTATTTTTCTTGTGGCTTTTGCTACCCCTCTCGCCACTTCAAGCACAGAAAGTGCTGATTTGTGATGGGGCAACACGTTTTCCGATACGTGATGTATTGGTCAGTGTGGATGGGAAGAATGTGGGACTTACTACATGGCAAGGAATCATTAACCTACCAGATTCGTTCCAAACAGCTACCTTTAAAAAGAAAGGCTATGCACCAGAGAAGTTGTTTCGGAGTGAGGTATTGAGAGACACCGTCTTCCTTTTCCCTGCAGAACATTATTTGGATGAGGTGGTGGTGATAGGTAAACAGGTTGTTGATGGGCGTGAACTGTTGAAGAAGATGCCGAAACGTGATATCTTAGAAAAACGTTCGTCTGGTGGACTTGGTGGTTTCGATTTAGGTCTTATACTTGACAAACGATACCGTAGAGACCGTAGGCATGTCAGGGAGTTGCGTGAAATTTTTAAGAAAATGGACGGTTTAGAGGATAAGGAAGATCCTATCCTCAAGGCTTATCGACAAACACAGTTGGAACTAAAAGCTGATTCTATTCAGAAAAAGAATGAGCAAAAAGAGCTGAAGAAATAGCTTTTAATGTGAATATAGGTTAATTATAAGATTGATAAAGCAATCTTTTTGTATAGTTTACTTGACTTTTAGAATAGTAAATATTACTTTTGTGGTGTGATAGATATCTTTACTTATTAATTAAAAAATCTACTTTATGAAAACAGATTATCTTTTACCCCACATCTTTAGGAAGGTTGGTTGGTTTATTTTTATCCCTTGTAGTGTCATGATTATGGTTTCTTGGTTAGGTATCAATGACTGGTTTAATGATGACAGACTGAGTTTTATTACCTTACACATTGGAAACTTGAATTTCTTTGCTCCAGAACAAGAGGGACGTTCTTTCTTCTATTTTGCGCAGGAAGACATGTTTTCAGAAATTGTTTACTGTTTGACCTTTCTCTCTCTATATATGATAGCGTTTTCAAAGGAAAGAGTTGAGGATGAATATGTTGAACATCTCCGTATGCGTTCATTAGTATGGGCACTGAAAGTAAATACGATTTTCTTTGTTATCTTTACGTGGTTCTGCTTTGGTATGGTTTATATCACGTTGTTAATGCTATCAATGTTCAGCATATTTCTGCTGTTTCACTTCCGTTTTCTTTACGAACTACATAAAAGGAGAATAGATAATGAAGAATAGTATAAGGGTAGAGCGGGCTATCAAACGCATGACCCAAGCGCAATTAGCAGAACTTATTGGGGTATCCCGTCAGACAATTGTTGCTATCGAAAGCGAGAAGTATGTTCCCTCAACAGTTCTCAGTCTGAAGATTGCACGTGTATTCGATAAGCGTGTAGATGATATTTTTGAATTGGAAGAAAGCGATTAAAGCCTTGTATCTATACTCCCTTATTTTCGATATCATCAGTAATCATAATTATGAATTTTGAATTATGCATTATGAATTACCAAAGTAATCATAATTATGAATACTGAATTGTG
>CAKMOD010000085.1 GCA_927910885.1 uncultured Prevotella sp.
ATATGAATTATATAGTAATCATAACTATGACGTACTAATGAGAACTCTGTTCAAATAATGATAAGTTATTGTAGTAATCATAATTATGAATTTTTGAATTTTGAATTATGAATTTATTTGTAAAAATATAATCATAACCAAAATTCAACAGATACTCTTTTTGCTTCGAAAAGACGCCCTATTGGCTTCTTAAAGATGCCCTTTTGAGGTCTTACTAACGCCCTTTTGCAGCCTTACTAAGCACCTTTTTTATTACATCCTCATAACTCTCTATTTATCTGATAGTTACAAACACACTTAAAACTCTTGTTTTATTCTTGTGAAAAGCAGTTTTAGGAGCCAAACATGTCAAGTTATTTCACAAACATAAAAGAAGAGGTAGATTCAAGTAGCAAGTGAAAATCATCTTTCATTTCCTCAATATACCCACACGAAAAAAACAAGAGAAGAAGATCGTAAACAAAAAATGGGATTACCTTCGTAAAGGCAACCCCGTAAAACTATTGTAACTTAGGATTATTTTATACAATAAGGATACTGCTTCCAACCTAATGGAAAGGTTATTATACAGAGACTTATAACGCCTTTAGATAAAAATCTATTAACGTAACTTATAGCCCTTGAACGCATAGAACAAGATATAACCAAAGCATACAAAGCAAAGACCATAGGCATATCGAGCATCTGAAACATCCTTTAAAAGACCAAACAGTACTGTAATTGCTGCTCCACCAATAAGTCCCATCGTCAAGAGTGACGAACCCTTCTTGGTAAACTTACCCAAATCCATCAATGCCAAAGGCCAAAACGCTGGCCACATCAGTGAACATCCTAAAGCCATGACACCAACACTATATATACTGTAAATTCCAGGAAGAACAACAACGAGGGTCGTTCCCAACAAGGCTACGAATGAACAAATCTGCAAAGCACGTGTCTGAGAAAGATACTTAGGAATCAGAATAATTCCTGCTATATATCCAATACTAATACTAATCGGAGTTATCCAAGAATAGTTTTCAGGATGAGCAAGTCCTAACTCATTCGCATAGTCTATGAGCGTTCCCAACACGATAGTCTCTGCACCAACATAAAAGAAGATGGCAATAGCACCCAGAACCAAGTGTGGGAACTGGAAAACAGACTTTTTGCTGTTTGCATAAGCAGATACCTCTTGATTAGTCTCATCAGTATCATTACTATCTTCACCCGCTGCTTTCACCTCTGGCAATGGTGATAAAAGAGCCACTACACCCAAAGCAACGAAAAGACATATAATCACGGCAAAGGGCTTGCCTAAATCTTCTATAGCAACACTACCTGAAGCACCTGCGAAAAGAGCAATAAAGAGGGGTGACACTGGCCAAGCTAACTTATTTATCATACCCATAATAGAGATACGCTTTGCAGCACTCTCCGTTGGTCCTAATATCGTAACATAAGGATTTATAGCTGCCTGCAAGAAGGTGTTAGCTGTTCCACAGAAAAAGGAAGCTGTCAAAAATAAAAGGAAAACTCTTTGCATCTGCCGAGAAAATAAACACTCCAAAAGCTACGGCAAACATTCCGAACGCAATAGCCATCGTACGCTTATATCCTATCTTGCTGATTAACATTCCCGCAGGATAGCCAAAGATAAGGAATGGCAAGAATGTTGCACCAATGAGCATATATGCTTCCATTGAAGAAACGCTTAACGACACCTTCAATACTGGAACCAACAATGAATTTATACCCAAGGAAAATCCACAAGTGAAAAACATAAGCCCTAAGAATGCCATAGGGACAAGGAAACTCTTTTGTTCTTTCATAAATCTATTATGCAACACTATTGATGAATACTTCACTTAAATAATATGGGACAACATGATATCTTCTCTTGTTGATTAGAGTAATGTTATGTCCACGAACAAATCCCTAAAATCTATCATCAACAACTGACATACTCCATCATATTAAACTGTTGGAAGACCCAACAAATTTTATCCTGTATTCTGCCATTTCAAGATAAAACCTAACCCAAGTGTTGCAATAAAAGTCACATTAAATCTTGATTGACGATGCAAAGGTATAAAAAAAACGCGAAAAAACTATCACAACTTGATATTTTTTCGCGTTTAATCTCTTTATTTGAGGATTATAAAGCTATTATTTCGTACGCCTGAGTATCTCATCACGGCATTCTTCCATCAGCCATTTTGGCGTACTCGTAGCCCCACAGATACCTACTGTTTCAACTCCTTCAAACCAACTCATGTCGATTTCATCCGCACTCTCAACTTGATGGGAGTTTGGGTTTACACTCAAACATTCGTGAAAGAGAACCTTACCATTCGAACTCTTACGACCAGCCACAAAGAGTATCAAGTCGTGGCGAGCAGCAAAGGTTGAAATGTTTGGCATACGATTAGCAACCTGTCGGCAAATTGTGTCAAAGCTTTGGAACTTAGCCTTAGGCGAAATATGGCTTTGGATATATTCGATAATCTTATGAAACTCATCCAAACTCTTTGTTGTCTGTGAGTAGAGATAAATATCATTATTAAAGTCTAACGCCTTAACATCTTCAAACTTCTCTATCACAATTGCATGACTATGCGTCTGACCTACAAGTCCAAGCACCTCGGCATGACCATTCTTTCCAAAGATAACAATAGAAGAGCTTGCACTTGGTTCCTGTCCTTCACCCACAGCTGGGGGGAGAGAAACAGAGGAAGTAGAGGTTTCCGCCACTTCATTCGTTACTGGCTTGAGGTTTGAAGCTTCATCAACAGAAGCACCACGCTTTGACGATATCATATATGAAGGTTGACGACCTTTCTCATACTGTGTCTTAATACGACGCTGGAGAGCAAGAACCACAGGACAAGTAGCATCGATAATCTCAATGTTGTTACGTCTTGCAAGCTCATAAGTCTCAGGTGGTTCGCCATGTGCACGCAGTAAGACCTTCACGTTATGAAGTTCGCGCATCTGCTCATGATTAATCGTGATGAGCCCTTTCTTTGTGAGGCGTTCCACCTCCATACTGTTATGTACAATATCACCTAAGCAATAGAGCTTTGTACCCTTTGCCAATTCTTCTTCGGCTTTCTTAATAGCAGTGGTCACACCGAAGCAGAACCCACTACCGTTATCAATTTCTATTTGAAGCATTTCTTTTTAAGAAGTTAAGGAGTTGCGAAGTTATGGGAGTTAAAACAACACCCACTGCTCCACAACTCTATCATATAACTTGTTCACTTGTCAACTCGTAAACTTATCTACTCGTAAACTTGTTAACTCGTAAACTTAAATAACTTGTCAACTCGTAAACTTGTCTACTCATCAACTTGAATAACTTCTGCGCCAGTACGTCCACTATACTCAGGAGCGTATGCACATTGCGCAGTGCAGGTTCCAGTCTGATAAACACCTGCTCGGTCAATATAATATTCTGTTTCAACGACATGCTTACCCTTAGCCATTTGGTCAAAGTAGTAATTAGTCGTGTAATCCTTTGGAGCAATGTAATACCCCCAACGATAACCACTCAACTGACTAACAGGCTCAAGGCAGGCAGCACGCTTATCAACTACTTGTACAAAGTCGTAATCACGGTCGGCAATGATCGTCAAACGGATACGCACCTTGTCACCAACTTTAAGGTTCTTACCTCTCTTCAACAGTACACTATCGACCAAGACCTCACGCTTAATCTTCAAGCCAGATGAAGCATCAGAGATATCTGTTGACGTCTGGAAGAACTGTGCATAAACAGCACCCCAACTTGTGCCAGTACTTGCCTTGCTGATAACCAAATCATGACTTTCAGACGATTGGAAATCAACAGTCTGTGTAGCCTTCACATAGCCCAAACCTGCCGTAGGCTGTGTTGTCTGCAAAGGCTTGTTATCAAGCATCAACGTAGCATGCTCTCCATTCTGCATCAACCAATTGCCATTGTTCATAAATGCCCAAATAGCATTCACTGAGTTCAATGGTGTATCCCAAGCCTGCGTACGCTTCTCCTGTAAGAGCCAACGCTGCATCTCAACAAGCGTCTTACCATCAGTCGGAGTAATCGTCTTTATCGCCTCAATAGCAGCCACCTCTGTTGGAATTTTATAATCACGCCAGCTGTAATAAGCGTTTTTAGAATCGAAGTAACGTCCCTTTTCCTCCGTATAAACCGTATATTCCTTGATACTCTGCAGGTATTCGCGTGCCTTTTCCACCTTACCATACTGCTGAAGGATTACAGCTGTATTCGCTTTACCATAGATAGTTAAGTCCGTAGGCTTCTTGGTCAAGCGATCAATGAGATACTTTATGTCATTTGTAGCTCGGTCGTGATAGAACAAAGCATTGGTGTAAAGATAATCACAGAGTGCGTCAGAAGGGAACAATGTTGTGTTATACTTCTTCTCATCACGCTTCATTTCAGCCACACACTTTGCCGCCATCTTATCCATAAATCGGAAAGAAGCATTAATCATATTTGTTACCTCTGGAGTTGGACTTGTAAGGTTCTGCAAACGGGCAAGTGTCTTCGTCACCGCAACAGTCATATAAAGACTTCCCTTCATTCCTGGCCACCAAGAGAACGAACCATCAGAGTTTTGCAGTTTCTTTAGACTTGAGAATGTTGATGTCAATTTGTTCTGCAACTGATTCTCATCCAAGAAACGCACGAGCTGCTGTTTTTGTTCGCTTTCATTCTTAGCATCCATCACCCAAGGAGTTTCATCAAGTGTCAAAGACTTGAGTTCTTGGTTCTTCTCCAAAGCCGACATCATTGACGTTTCCTTACCCGTCTCCTTCTTCCATTGCTCGATTGTCTGCTTAATCGATGGTGAAGTACTTATAATCTGCTTACCTAAACGGTTTGCATAATAAGCCGAAACAAGACTGATAGCATTCTTTTCACTTGCATCTGCGACATAAGGCAATGCCTGAATCATCAGCCAATTAGGGTTATTGGTGTACTCTACTGTCAGCTTCTGGTCCGTACTCTTCTTTGGGAAAAGTTTACCAACATTAATCGTCTTCACGCCTGCTTCATTCTGTGTGAATGGGTAGGTGTTTGTTACATACTCCTTATTCTGAAGTACTGAGAGGTAATGTTGCTCACCATCAGAGAAACCATCGCCCTCAACCGTGAAGCGAACAACAAGCAAGGACTGGTCAGCTGTAAGTTTATTTGCGTTCTTTGCTAATAAAGAAGCTAAGCTATAAGTTGCTGAACCACTCCCCTGTGCCTTCAAAACAACAGCTTTACTATCCGTAAAGAGCACCTTCTCTGTTGCAGGATCAAGGATTTCAACCTTTGCTTTTGCATTGATTTCCTTCTCAGATTGGTTGAACAAACGAGCAGAAACCATTGCCTCATCACCGATACGCACGAAGCGAGGCATATTAGGCTGCACCATCAATGTCTTCTGAGCAACGATATCATCAGAAAGAAAACCATTGTTCATATCCTCATCGTGTGCCAATCCCATGAAACGCCAAGTAGTAAGGCTCTCTGGAAGCGTAAACTTAATACTTACATTACCCTTTCCATCCGTCTGCAACTGTGGATAGAAGAAGGCAGTCTCATTGAGATTCTCACGCATAGAAGGCTTTACATTCTTCGGTTCGTCCTTCTCTTGTTTTATCTCCTCATCTTTCTTTACTACAGGAGCAGTAAATTTCGCTTCCGTTTTCTTTGTAGGTCCAAAGCCAACCGTAACGACCTCATTCATAGAAGACTCCTTTGCAAAAGCCATTGTCTTAACGGTACGCGTCATGCTTACCATTCGGTCTGCTCTTGCTGAATAAAAATAAGCCTCTGGAGAATCATATTGTTCTAAGAAACGACTATCAAATTTCGAGAAAGACAACCTGTCTACATCAAATACTGGGAGAAAAGCTTCCCCTGAAAGACCAAAGCCTGAATAATAAGGACTCTCCCAGTTAACAGATGTATAGTTAAGCGAGAAGAAGTTGCCTAAGTACCATGAATTAGACAAGAACTGATCAAGACTCTTGTCATAAAGTGTTGCCATCAGTTGAGCATTGGCAGCCTTGCCATCAGGACGATTAATGGTTACTGTCCATTCCTCTTGCTGTCCTGGAATAAGTTTATTACGGAAAGTCTTCCATTTCACAATTAAGCTCTTATCTGGTAACGGACGCGTAATCCTCTCTGAATGAGAATACATTATGCCATTCTTTACCCAAGCATAATTAAGAAATATCTCATCACCATACTCTTCCTTATAGACAAACTTGCGTGTCTGTATACTATTGCTTTGATTGAAAGAACCTGTTTCAATCACTTTATTACCTGAGAAGATAGAATAAACAACATACTGATTCTCATCACTTGAACCCACCTGCATATAGATAGGACCACCATCGCGAGGGAATTGGTTTCCACTCAGATAGAACCAGTCATGTGTTTCAATAACAGGACGCTTATCATCAAAAGAGAAGACGACAAAATCCTCATCTATCGTATCTGTTCCGCAAATAGCATGTAGGCGATAAGCACCAGAAGACAAACCCTTTATTGCAACATTCTCATTTGCCTTCACCGTCTTGTAATTGCTATAAACATATTTACCCTTATCCTTCTGCTGTGGTACAATAACATACTTCACAGTACCATCAACAGGAGATCCAGCAGCATTCAGATAATTAAACTTAATCGTTTTAAGACTGTCACGCAGGTTCTTCTCAGGAATATTGCAAGAAAGACTTGCCTCCTTTGTTCCTAATGGCAATGATGCAAAGCCGTCATGTGTCTCACCTGCGGCATCGGTCACCGAAGCCTCAACTCTAAAGTTATAGAAAAGTGAACGATAACCCTTACCAGACTTCAGTTCTTTCTTGGCTTTGTCAGATAAGACAAAAGGTACAGTAACAACAAACTCTCCCTTGTCGTCTGTGACAACATCTTGCTCGTTCACTTCCTCACTGTCTTCATAGAAGCGACTCCAATAGCTTATATTACGTGTAACGACATAATGCACCTTTGCACCTTGTACAGGTACACCAGCAAAACTCTTGGCACGACCAATCAACTTAATAGAATCACCGACAACATATTTCTCCTTATACTCGTCAAAGTTTACATCAAACGTTGGACGTTTGTACTCATCTACTTGGAAACGCTTAGATCCTTTTGTTCCAAAATCAGCATAGATAGAAAAGCTACCTGTCAGTCCACTTGTTGGAAGATTAAAGTCTGCTGCAGCAGTACCGAAACGGTCGGTGGTTACTGACTTACGTCCTATCTCCTTATAATTGGCATCTTTCAAAACCAAATCGAAGGTTTGTCCGCCTGCAGCCTTAGTCTTATAGTCTTGCTTGGTGTTCTGATAAGCAATGACAGATGCGTGTACCATCTGTCCGGGACGATAGATACCTCTATCCGTGAAGACCTGAGTTACCATTTTATCATAGTTCTCCTTGTCGTAGTCATACGAGCCCTCCAGTTGAGTTTCTTCAAAGGCTTTATCCTTATTCGTAAAGACATAGATGTCAGGAGTAGTTCTTTCCGAGTCAAAAACCACCTCTCCATTCTTGTTCGTAACCAGTTTCTTGACGATAGGGGCTTTACCATAATAATTTGGATAGGTAGCCTGAACCTTTACATCTGCTACTGGTTGTCCATCCACAACATTGACAACAACATATCGTGCTTTCTTCTTTGGTTGCAGTTCGCTCATCACATAGAGGTCACTGACATAATAGAAAGCATACTCTGGTAGGATATCCTTATTAGAACTCTCTATCTTAATAAGGTAGACACCCAATGGTAATGTAGGCATTAAGAAAGAGTCTTTCACCTCTTCATAATCCTTATGACCAGTGAAAGTACGGTTTATCGTCTGCTTCGTTGCAGGCAACAGACTTGCCATCAACTTAGCCATGTCGTCTTTATCTCCAAAACTGATAGAATGATTTCCTGATAGTTTCGTACGCGTAATCGTTATGACTACATCTGACACATTGCGCGTATTCAACTTAACCCAGTTATTCTTCTCCGACGAACTAACATTACTCTTATCGAAACTCACGTCAAACATCGGTCTTGTCAGTTTTTCACGAGCATTACGTAAAGCTACTATTCGCTTCCATGAGGCCCATCGAACGAGGGCATCATCAATATAAGCTATCTTCTTCTCAACGGGTGTGTCCTTGCCCATACATAGATAACGTTGTATTGCAACTTCCCCACTTATCGGTAAGTCGCTATACGCTTGCATGAGTGAGTCGAGCTTTGAAATACTCTCTTTCTCCTTCTTTATTCCCATCAATGCCGTGTAGCAAGCTGCCTCACGGTTTCCAACGCTTTTATAATAGCTATGTAGTTTGTCGTAGTTACCCACTTGCATACCAATAACATGCAACAGGTCACCCTTGAAGATATCATCGTTTTCACCTATCTTTATCAAAGGCTTAAAGTCGGCTGCTTTCTGACTTGCCAGTAGAGAAGGGTTTGCCAGAGCCTTCTTAAAGTAATCCTCAGCGTTTCCATCATCATCATTCTGACCTATCACACCCAAGATACAGTTGTAGACAGCCGACAAGACCTCATCCTTTCCTTCTACCATCTTTGCCTTTGCCTTCAATCGCTTCAACTCTACCTCAGCAGAGTCGGGTGCAATCTCTGTCTGTAACCTTGATGCTAACAGGCTTGCAGCCAAGATTTGCCCATAAGCTTTCTCTTTCTGTGCTTTCTGTTCAATCTTCTTTAACAAGCTGATTTGTGTCTTTGGTAAGTCCTTTTGCTCAGCTTGATTTACTTGTTGCCATAAGGCGTCGAAGCTCTGTGCTGTTACTGTAATTGGTAACAACAGAAATATAATTGATAAAATAACAAGTGGTTTCTTCATACTCTCTTTCTTTTATTAATTGCAAAGATAATGCTTTTCAAGTAAAAAAACGAAAGATGAGCTATGTATATTGTATAGGATTAATTCTACTACCGCACAATATAATTAAACTTATCAAAGTTTGTAAAGCCCATCTCTTCCAACTCTTTCTGGCTTTGCTGGCGATCTTCATCTGTATTATATTCAGGTATCAAGGGTAGACGGATGATTACCTTATCAGCATATCCATTCGCTGCTAACCATTGAAGATTACTGATTACCTGCTTATTCTCTTTACATCCATACGCTTTGTAGATATCAGGGTTCATATCCTTAATATCTACATACCACATCTGCACCAACGAGGCAATAGCTTTGACATTCTCAAGCGGCACGTTGAGCGATGTTTCTATTGTCAACTTCCATTCGGGGTTCATTATCTCGGCAAAGGCCTTGATGAAATCCGAACGTAGGAGGGGTTCACCCCCTCCAAAGCAAATACCGCCACCCGTTGCCACAAAGTAAAGGTCGTCTATCTCCACTTCACTATACAACTCACCGGGCGTCAGCCTGCACCAAACACCATCAGCCTGCAAGCACTGAGCGTTTAAGCAGTACTCGCAATGAAGCGGACAACCATGAAAGCCTACCAATGTTGTTACGCCTTCGCCATCCGTAGTGAGTCTGTGCCGATTAATGGCGATTAACGGTGCAGTTATTTCTGATTGCATTTCTCTTTATGTGATTGAGGAGCAGTGCTGTCGGCTAATTCTTTTTCTAAATACTCCCTATCTATCTCTCCTACTACATCAAGAGAAGGTTCTAAACGGACAACCATATCGTTAGGATTACGAATAGACTTCACTGCTATCACCTTATCCTCAAACCCATAAGATGAAAACACGAGGGAGTCATTACGATTAACCTGCAATGCAAATCTTCCATCTTCGCCCAAAGACAGTCTCTTCTTACCTCCTAATAGCATAACATTAACTTCCGAAGCAGCCTTACCAGTAGATGAGTCGAGCACTCGTCCAATAATAACAATAGCATTCTTCAAATCTGCAGTGAGTGCTTTTGGTATCACTTCTTTCTCGCCCATAACTGACATATCAGTAGAATCCTGAGCTTTATTCTCAACGTTGCAAGCTTTGGGAGTGTTCTGACATGATGCAAGAGGAACTGTTGCAACACAAAGACCTGCAGCCAAACCAGCCACTTTCATGCCCCATCCCTTGCGTTTCCGTTCTCTTAACTGCGTCTCTAAATAGCGTATCTCCGCCTCACAAGCAGGACAAGTGCCTGCACAATCCCCTTCGTAATGACACTCCTTAGGCTGATAACTGATACCATTCGCATCAGCAATCTGCTGCCGAATATCTTTTAATAACTTACAAGTACTCTTTCCTTTTGTCATAATACTAATCCTTACTTACATTTCTTTTTATTCTTCTCCTTATGTGATTTCGACTTATAAGTTCTATGACCATACACGTCATCGTAGTTCAAAACGGTTACAAGCCCTCCTGCTATAACCGATAAACCCGATAAATCATCGGCTTCCAGCACAATAACATTATTATTAGAATGCAAAAGCGAACTTACATGAACCTTCTTTATCTTGTATCCGATATACAAAATAACCAACGAAGTGTCTGGTGGTAACTTCAAAGCAAACTGTCCATCTACGTTTGTTGCAACACCCTTGTTTGTTCCGTCTATTACAACAGAAGCACCTATCAAAGGTTCTTTATCTTCTGCGTCTATGACCATTCCACGTATAACCACAGGTGATGCACAACCATCAGAAAGGTCTACTACCTTTACATCGTCTTTCTTGGCTGTATGTACAGGACGATTAGCCGTACTATCAGACTTAACACCTTGTGCAGCAGCAGTCATCGGCATTACCGTAGCGCAGATACCAGCTGCAATACCAGCCACCTTCATACCGAAGCCATTACCCTTACGCGCCTTTAACTCACGTTCAAGGTAACGTATCTCCTCCTCACAAGCAGGGCAGGTACCTGCACAATCTCCCTTGTAATGACACTCCTTAGGCTGATAGCTGATACCATTCGCATCCGCTATCTGCTGCCGAATATCCTTTAATAGCTTACAAGTACTCTTTCCTTTTGTCATAATACTAATCCTTACTTACACTTCTTTTTTATTCTTCTCCTTATGCGATTTCGGTTTATAAGTCCTATGACCATATACGTCATCTTTACTGGTAGGTAGTGTAGCTATTGTTACAATGCCATCTAACATTGCCTCTCCATTTTCCTCAAGCACTATAACATTATTACCAGAATGCAAAAGAGAGCTTACATGAACCTTCTTTGTCTTGTATCCGATATATGAAATAACCAACGAAGTGTCTGGTGGTAACTTCAAAGCAAACTGTCCATCAATATTTGTTACATCACCCTTGTTTGTGCCCTCTATAAAACAGAAGCACCTATCACAGGTTCTTTATCTTCTGCGTCTATGACCATCCACATACAACTACAGGTGATGCACAACCATCAGAAAGGTCTACTACCTTTACATCGCCTTTCTTAGCTGTATGTACAGGACGATTAGCCGTACTATCAGGCTTAACACCTTGCGCAGCAGCAGTCATCGGCATTACCGTAGCGCAGATACCAGCAGCAATACCAGCCACCTTCATACCGAAGCCATTACCCTTACGTGCCTTTAAACTCACGTTCAAGGTAGCGTATCTCCTCCTCACAAGCAGGGCAAGTACCTGCACAATCCCCCCATGTGGTGACACTCCTTAGGCTGATAGCTGATACCATTCGCATCCCGCTATCTGCTGCCGAACATCCTTCAATAGCTTACAAGTACTCTTCCCTTTTACCATAATACTTATCCTTACTTACTACTTCTTTTTATTCTTCTCCTTATGCGACTTAGGTCCTTTCTTAGGATGATGCTTCCCTGATGTTCCTTCTATGCCCCCAACGGTGAAAATAACAT
>CAKMOD010000086.1 GCA_927910885.1 uncultured Prevotella sp.
TATTTTCGGAGCGTCCGATGCATTTGAAGTCGTAACCCGTTGTGATTAAGGCGGCTAACGACGGAAAGATGTAATTGCAAATCACATTAATCAAAACAAAATTATGTATTTAGACAAGACAAAGAAGGCAGAAATCTTCGCACAGTATGGTAAGGGTCAGAGCACAACAGACACTGGTTCAGCTGAGAGCCAGATTGCACTTTTCTCTTATCGTATCAAGCACTTGACAGAGCACGTTAAGAAGAACCGCAAGGACTACGTTACAACTCGTTCATTGACACAGCTCGTAGGTAAGCGTCGTGCATTGCTCGATTACCTCTACGATCGCGACATTGAGCGTTACCGTGCCATTATCAAGGCTTTGGGTCTCCGTAAGTAAGATTTCTGAAAGCAAAAAATAAAAGGTAAGAAAGTCAAAGTTGGTTTATCCATACTTTACTTTCTTACCTTTTTTCTTTTCTTCTTATACTATCTATATGGACTTTTTAAAGATAGTATTTCTCTTTTTTAGTCTCATATTAAATTTTCTTTTATCAGAATCTTTATACTACAAACGTTCTAAAACTTAATGGTATTTGTTGAATTTTCTTTACATTACTTCTTGGTGTTTTGAGTTTAAATGAACGATAAAGTAAGGTTTTATATGCTTTTGTAACTATCTTGTTATGAGAAGGTTACACAAGTGGTTGTGAAAAGGTGCTTAATAAGACTTCCAAAAGGGCGTTTAGTAACACTTCAAAAGGGCATCTTTTGCAAGCTTATTGGGCGTTAATTCGAATGCAATTAAGCCTTAATAAAATTTAGTGTAGTGAAAAATATTTACAATGATATTGGTGTTTATGTTCCTTTTTGCCCTTACAGAAAATCGGTCATTGTGTATTATGAGATAATATACAATGACCGATTTAGTTTTTGATGTTTTTGTTAGAGTTTGAAAACTCAATATTATTCGTATCCGTTATATGGATAATCAGTTCCTATTTCTTAATCACTTTCTTACCATCAATGATATAGATGCCAGCAGGGAGTTCTTCCCAAGTCTGCGATAGGCGAATACCTTGTAGTGTAAAGATATTTTTTGCGGTATTTTTGTTGTAATTAATCGAATTGATTCCAGTAGGAGTGTTTAACTCACTGATGGTGTTGAAGACGTTACGTCGTACAAGTGGGTTCCATGTATCTTGTCGTTGCCCGTTCCTCTCAATCTCTAAATGTATTTCGTATGAATGATTAGGTTTTAACAGCGAAGCAGAGAATGTGATACGTGTCTCGGCTGCATTGTTGTCTACATCACAAGGAAGATAAACATTATGAACTGTTCCTAATTCAATCCACTTATTACTTGTCAGATCGAGTAGACGATAATGGATTGGACCACGGTAGCCATTCTTAATCTGATAACCAGATACTTTAGAATGTACTTGTAGACTGATATTCTTTATCTTATCGAGATTGAAGGTGCTATAATTAGCGTATGCATTATCAACATAGTAGTCGAGGAAAGTTAATTCAATATTTCCATTATTGATATATGGTAATACTTCAATCTCGAATGGCTCTTTCATGTCAATAGGAATAATGGTTTCTGTTCCTTTTCGATTGACCTTTATAGATAGTGTGACGTCGTATTTACCTCTTGGAAGGTTACCTAAACTTGGTTTGTTGTAATATAGTGGAAGCATATTAATGACAAAGGTAGTTCGTCCAAGACGTTGTGCAACAACGTTTGGAGTAAGTAGATAACCATTATATTCTTTCTTTGTCTCTTGATTTGTAAGTGTCATCACAAGCTCACCACGCACCTCTTCACGTCCAGGGTTGTACATCGTGAAACTGAATGCACCTTTAAATCCAGAACCTTCATAGTAGGGTGCAAGTAGACTTGGAGCCTTCTCAATTACAACCACATCCTTAGGATTATTTGTGTTGATGTGAACAGCATCTGCAGTGAGTCTTACCTCTATTTCATTAGCATGATTGATTGGCTTCCAGTCACCGTGTTCCTTCGTCTTGATATCGAGCATCTCAGAGAATACTGGTACCAAACGGTAGTTTCCGTCAGCAATACCCTTAAAGTTAATATCAGCAACATCAAATGACATGGCAGTAAAGATGGATGCCCATGTTTGGTCGCCAGCAGTTGAATCAAAGATTTTTACTCGTTCGTTCTTATCATTATAAAGGGCAAGTGCTACCTTTCCGGAGAATACGCCAAGTTCACCTTTAACTGAACTATATGAGCCTAACCTCTCAATCTTTGCACTGAAACTTTCAGAACGGCTTGCCTCTGTCTTGTCCATAGTGAATGAAGTGGTGGTTCTTGCGTCCAATCCACGCTCTATATCCTTAAAAGGTACTGCCTTACCATCGTTAGGATGGGCAAAGACAACTGAGATATCGTCCCAGAATGTTCCGCTATTGAGAGCAAAGCCTGAAACATTAAGGGTAACTATGTTGATGTCGAAGTATCCATCGTTTTCGCCTCCCCAGCCCCAGTTGGTATGAATGAGCCCTTGCTCATCATATCCATCATAAACAAAGGCATGAGGACCACCTACTACTAAGACCGGATATCCGTCTGAGATTTCTTGCATTACCTCATTGAGGAACTCATTGGCTGGGAGGAAGTTTTTATCAAGATAACGCACGGTATAATCGAACTTGTCTCGAAGTGCATTGCAGGCACGCTGTAGATTTGAGTCACTTCCTTTAATGTAGTATCTCATGTGGACAGCCTTACCAATATCATACATCAACACGCCAACAGCCTGTCGAGATTGTTCCGTTCTCATCTCATTAGTCGTGTTCTTCATCTCATCCCACCAATAAGTTGAACTTTTTCTCGCTTCGTCACCAGTTGATGCTATATAATCTGTTGGACGATTCTTAGGCCATTTATTATAGAACATTACTTGTGCTGTGGCTGTTGCAACACAACCTGTAGGTGTATGCTGTCCATTACTTAGTGGAGTGTACTTGTTGAATGGGTCATACTGGCTCCACTTACAAGTAAGCAATGGTTCTACCTTTCGTTTGATAGGACGCTGTGGGGTAGTAGTTGTAGCTTTAGCGCGCACCTCCTTTACTACACGTTCATATTCCTTTAAGAACAGTTTGAAGTATGGGGGCTGGTCGTTGGGGTTTTCTATCATCTTATCTCCATAACCTACGACCTCGTTGAGTTTACTTTCTCCAGAGATAATAACGAATTTCTTATCGTTTGGATTTGTAAAGATGTAATAGGCTGGTTGCTCATCGGCTTTTGATGAGCGGGTTTTTGGAGTATTATCCGATAGTTTTGGATTGTTGATGTATTTAGTTGCAATACTCAAAGCGCGTGCTTTGGTGATGGGTTCTGCGTTAGCAATTAGAATGTTTGTAAACACAGTTAGCATTAATAATAAAGTTCTTTTCATTTGTTTATCTTATTAGTCAATTATATTGGTTTGTTATATTTTATATCAGGTTCTATATGTTTAGAAGTCTTTGAAATAGGTAGATTTGACTTGTTTTCTTTTAGACTGATGCTTTATTCTTCCCATATCTCTTTTAAAGGAAGCATTACAAAGTCACGCTCCTTCATTAAAGGGTGGGGAACGATAAGGTCTGGTTCATTGATATTAAGTTGGTCATAAAGCAGAATATCAATATCTATGATACGGTCTGTGTATTGTGCGTTGATAGACTTCTTTACTCTTCCCATCTCAATTTCTATGGCTTGAGTAGTCTCTAACAATTGTCGTGGAGCAAGAGAGGTTGATACACATACACAAGCATTGAGGAAAAGATTAGGACTCTCAAATCCCCAAGGCTCCGTTTCATGAAAAGAAGATTGGCGCAAAACTGTGCCAATCTTTTTTTTCTATAAGTGTTATCGCCTCATGCATAATGGCCTTTCTATTGCCAAGGTTGGTGCCGAGGGATAAATAAACTATGTGCATATTAGTCGTTGAGAATCAACAATGAGTCGCCGAAACAACCAAACTTATAACCATTCTTTACAGCCATATCGTATGCTTCCATAACAAGGTCATAGCCACCGAAGGCTGCTGTTTCCATCAACAAGGTTGAGTATGGATGATAGAAGTTAACCAACATAGAGTCAGCGAAACCAAAGTTGTATGGAGGGAAGATGAATTCATTGGTCCAACCATCATACTCCTTCAACATACCATCAGTACCAACGGCTGTTTCTGTAGCTTTAACAACACTCGCGCCGATGGCACAAAGGCGATGTCCAGCTTTCTTTGCACCATTAGCAATACGACAAGCATCAGCGTTGATGTGCATTTCCTCTGAATCCATCTTGTGCTTTGTGAGGTCTTCTACTTCAATGTCATGGAAGTTACCCAAGCCACAGTGTAAGGTGATAAAAGCTTTCTTGATTCCCTTAATATCCATCATCTTCATCATGTGTTCAGAGAAGTGGATGTTTGTACCTGGTGCAGAAACAGCGCCTTCGTTCTTAGCAAAGACAGACTGGAAGTGCTCCATGTCGTCAGCTGTTGCGTGTGCAAACTCTTCTCCGTCCTCTTTTGGACGATTATCAATGATGTATCGTGGTAATGGAGCTTCTCCCAATGCAAACAACTCACGCTTGAACTCATCGTGAGGGCAGTCGTAAAGGAAACGAAGTGTGCGACCACGAGAAGTCGTATTGTCAATAACTTCAGCTACCATTGTGCCAGATTCGTCAAAGAAAAGCTTGTTTCCAATACGAATCTTACGTGCAGGCTCAACCAATACGTCCCAAAGACGCATCTCCTGATTCAACTCACGAAGAAGGAATACCTCAATCTTAGCATCAGTCTTCTCCTTTGTTCCATACAGACGAGCAGGGAAAACCTTAGTGTCATTGAAGATAAATGCATCGCCCTCATCGAAGTAATTGAACACATCTTTGAAGCGGATGTAGTCTTCTTCCTTAGGTTCACCATTGATCTCACCCTTAAACATGTCAATCTTTCCTGACTTACGGTGTAACACCATCAGTCTACCTTCGTCACGACGTGTTACAGTAAAGGTCTGTGTACTGCCGTCAGTACGAGTCAGTACACGCTCAGATGAATGTGGATATAAGGCTACCTGCTCTTTTGGCAAGTTGAATTTAAACTGTGAAAGCTTCATATTTTTATATTGGGGAGTTTATTATTTTTCTATTGTTTGTTGCTGAAGCCATGCTTCAAACTGGTCATAATTGACGCAGTCTTCCACTCTTACGTCTCCAACACGTGTGCGGCGCAATGCTGTAAGATAGGCTCCGCTATTCACAGCTCTGCCAAGATCGCGTGCCAATGCGCGGATATAAGTACCTTTACCGCAGACTACACGGATTGATAGTTGCATCTTCTCTGCATCGAAGTCTAATACTTCTATCTCGTCAATGCGAATGTTCTTAGGTTTTAACGTAACATCCTTGCCTTTTCTACGATAGTCGAAAGCACGCTTACCATCCACCTTTACAGCACTGTAAGTTGGTGGAATCTGCTCGATATCACCTATAAACTGAGGAAGTGTTGCGTCTATCAGTTCTCTTGTGATATGTTCTGTTGGGAAGTTTTCATTCACCTCATGTTCCATATCGTAGCTTGGTGTAGTAGCTCCCAACTGAAGAGTAGCTGTGTATTCCTTCGTATGTGTCTGCAAGGTCTCAATCTGTTTTGTCATCTTACCCGTAGCAAGGATGAGTACTCCAGTTGCCAAAGGATCTAATGTACCAGCATGACCAATCTTCACCTTTCCGTCATTAGCCTGCGTGCAAAGGTAGCGTACATGTGCCAACGCTTTGAAACTCGTAATTCCGTAGGGTTTATCAATAGGGATGATTACACCTTCTTTGAAGTTCATTAGGACAATAAATATATAAGATTAATCAACCATATTCAGTGGAATATCACAGAGTAGCATTATAATAATGATAACACCAACGATGATACGATACCAACCGAACCACTTGAAACCATATTTTGCAAGGAAACTTACAAACCACTTCATTGCCAATAGCGCAACAATAAATGATACGACACAGCCTACAGCGAGCATTATAAGGTTGTGAGCTGAAGCCCATGTGCTGTCACCTTTTAATAAATCAAGTAGGTCAAGCAGTGTTGCACCAGCCATAGTAGGTACTGCAAGGAAGAAAGAGAACTCTGCAGCTCGCTTACGTGTCAATCCGTTTGCCATACCGCCAACGATAGTAGCCATAGAACGGCTTGTGCCAGGGATAACCGATAGGCACTGGAAAAGACCAATGCTAAAGGCACGCTTTTCTGTTACTTGATTCTCTTCTTTTCCCTTATTGAACAATTTATCACAATAAAGCATGAAGATGCCACCCACAACGAGCATTATTGCTACAACCCAAACTGAGTCGAGCAGCCAGTCAAGTAAACCACTTTTCTTAGCTGCTAAGCCAATGATAACAGCTGGTAGGACACCAATGAACAATAACCAGTAGAAGCGGATTGGATGAATAATCTTCTTGAAAGTATAAGTTAGGACACCAATGAACAATAACCAGTAGAAACGGATTGGATGAATATTCTTCTTGAAAGTACAAGTTTTATCAGCAGGTACAGGTGTATGGTCGATCTGGAAAAAGCGCTTCCAATATAAGCATACGACAGAGAGGATAGCACCAAACTGGATGATGAAGGTAAAGGCATGTACAAACTCGTCACCTGATGGTACACCTAAAAGATTTTGTGTAATAATCATGTGACCCGTAGATGACACAGGAAGGAACTCCGTCAGTCCTTCGACAATGGAGATAATAATCGTTTGTAAAAGTGTCATTACTCCTCCACTTCTTTAGTTTCTTTCGGCTGATAGAGAATAGCACCAATGATAGAGATAAAACCAATAAAGGTAACAATAGGTGCAATCGTGATATGGCGTGCACTAAAGATGTCTGGATCAAATACGGTTTCTGTAGATGTTCCACCACTCATAAGGATAAAGCCGAGAATAACAACGGCTACACCTATAGCCAACAAAATAAAGTTGGTCTTACCAAAAGCTAAATTTCTTTTGTCCATATTATTTTTTTGAGGAGTTCAAGAGGCTGGCATTGAGAAGCTAAAGAACTTAGTTGGTGTTAAGAAGATGTTTCCTTATCCATCTAAAAGAACTCTTACTCCCTTAGTTCCCCTTTTTACTGTTCCTTTTAAATCTTATATAAGTCACCTGCCTTCATGCGCAGGAACTTGTTTACTGACAACCATGAGCAGAATGTGGCAATAATCACACCAAAAGCTAACATTACTATTGCTGTGATAATCAATGCATCCCATGACAATAATTTCGTAATCTCTGGTTCCTTTTCATAGAGGAGACATATTCCTATACCCAAAACTGCAATAGCCAATAGGGCTGAAACTAATCCTTCTAATACTGCACGGCGCAAGAATGGCGCACGGATAAAACTCCATGAACCACCAACAAGTTTCATCGTGTGGATTGAGAAACGATGTGCATAGATACTCAATCGGATAGTATTGTTAATCAGAGAGAATGAAATGATGGTGAGCAATACAGCAATAACCAATAACACCAAACTAATCTTACCCAATGTTTGGTTTACACTTTCTACCAAACTCTGTGGATAAGTGATGTCACTCACACCACGATAGGTACGCAACTGCTGAACAATATTGCGGATAGAGTCATTGTTAGCATAGTTAGCCTTCAACTGTACTTCTATCTCACCCGTAAACGGATTCTCACCTGCAAATTCGGCAGGGTTGGCACCTAATTCTTTAGTTCCATCCTTCAACGCCTGCTCTTTACTGATAAAGTTCAAGCTATTGATATAATGCAAGGTGCGAATACGCTCGCAGAGAGCAGTACTCTCTTCCGTATTCATATCGGGCTGGAGAATCATAGTGATAGTCAGATTCTCCTTTACATAAGAACTAAGATTGCGACTGGTAAAGCCTGTAAGCACAACTATACCAATCAGCATTAGCACCATAGCTGTACTGATACATAGTGTGACAACCTGCAGACTATGACGACTGCGGGCTTTGTTTCTTTTTTTGCCATTTCTTTAATAAGGTATAATACACCAAAGTTGTTGCAAAGATACTGCAAAATAAGGTAACGACAAAGGAATTTATACTTTATTTAGAGATAAAAGGTGAAACTTGTGAGCATATTACTATGGAAGGGATGGTAGGGGAGATATGCTCGAAAGTTCTAAAATAATTACGTTGTGTTTTTCCTTCAACTGTTATAGGGGCATCTAATGTCTCCTTTTTATTCTAATAAGTAGGCTAAGTTCAAAGGTGATAATTTTCTGTTTTGTAATAAAAAACTCATACTTAAAAATTAAAAGATGCTCTTTAAGGTTCTTAAAGACGCCCAATTGGCTTCTAAAAGGTGCCCTTTTGAGG
>CAKMOD010000087.1 GCA_927910885.1 uncultured Prevotella sp.
CTTATAAGAAAATATTGTACTTTTGCACTTATAAAATGGGTCATTCCTTTTGCCCTTTCCATCTTCCTGAAAGGCATTAGAAGTTTGGCATAACAGATTGGAGAGGACTTGTAGGCTGACAGCGAGGTTCATCGTATTGGAGAATAGTCCTGCAGAGGTTTTCTTTGAGAGATAAATTATTTAATGTAGAAAACAGAAACAGCTTAAGATACAGGAAGTAGGATGTATAGTAAAAGACAGAAGAATATCATTCTTATGTTTAGAAACAGTAGTGGGATTGTTAGTTAGTTTTTGTAATTCCTATTGTTCTTATAAGTAAGTGCTTTTGTCTGCAAGAGAAGATTACAGTTTCCGCACATAAATCTAAGGGATACGATAAAGGGGCAATACCCTATAATACAAGTTAAAGATACATAGAACTCATCTATAGGACCTTGTCTATAGATAACAATTATTGCTTTCATCTAATAGAAAAAACAATGAGCAAGCAAGTTTTTCAGACGAATTCTCGTCAACGCTGGAGTTATTTCAAGTGGACCTTACGCGTCGTTCTCACGATTCTTTCATTCTTCGGAATCGTCTTTTTGGCAATGTTTGCCTTGGAAGGAAGTCCTCAGATGCCTTTCCATCACGATTATCGAAATGCAGTAACAGCATCATCTCCTTATACAAAGGACAATAAGACAGCAAAGCTTTATAAGTCTTTCCGTGATTTCTTTAAGGAGAAGAAGATGCACAATAACTATGCAAAGGCAACTGTTAAGAAGCAACGATTTGTTGGAAAGGCGGATAGCCTAACACAGAAATACTTTCGTGAGTGGAACGACCCACGAATAGGTGTGCGTTCGGCATGGTATGTTAACTGGGATAAGCATGCTTATATCTCTCTGAAGAATAATCTGAAGCATCTGAACATGGTTTTGCCAGAGTGGTTCTTTATCAATCCTAAGACAGACAAGGTTGAATACAAGTTTGACAGGCAGGCGTTGCGTTTGATGCGCCGAGCAGGTATTCCTATTCTCCCGATGCTCACCAATAACTATAAGTCAAACTTCCATCCTGAAGCCATTGGGCGTATTATGCGTGATGAGAAGAAGCGAATGGCACTTGTCAACGAAATGGCAGAAACGTGTAAACGTTATGGCTTTGCGGGTATCAATCTTGACTTGGAGGAACTTAATATTCAAGATAACGACCTTCTTGTAGAATTAGTTAAGGATTTTGCACGTGTTTTTCATGCTAATGGGCTTTATGTCACTCAGGCTGTAGCTCCTTTCAATGAGGATTACAATATGCAGGAGTTGGCGAAGTATAATGACTATCTCTTCCTCATGGCTTATGATGAGCATAGTATGGGGAGTCAGCCGGGAGCTGTTAGTTCACAACGTTGGGTTGAAAAGGCTACCGACTGGGCTGCAAAGAATGTTCCGAATGATAAGATAGTACTCGGTATGGCTACCTATGGTTATGATTGGACAAATGGAGAAAGCGGTACAACCGTGTCATTCGACCAGGCAATGGCTATTGCACAAGATGCAGGAGCTAAGGTACAGTTTAATGATGACACCTATAACGTAAACTTCTCCTATCAGAATACCAACGATGGAAAGGTTCACCAAGTATTCTTCACCGATGCAGCCACTACCTTTAATATCATGCGCTTTGGTGCAGAATATCATCTTGCAGGCTATGGCTTGTGGCGTTTGGGTACAGAGGACAAGCGTATATGGCGTTTCTATGGCAAAGATATGTCATGGGAGAGTGTGGCAAGGATGTCTGTTGCGAAGCTAATGCAACTTAACGGAACCGATGATGTCAACTTCGTTGGCTCTGGTGAAGTGCTTGAAGTTACAACGGAACCTCATCCAGGAGATATCTCTGTGATGATTGATAAGGACAATCGTCTTATCTCGGAGGAGTATTATCGCGTCTTGCCTTCTACTTATACAATCCAACGATTAGGTAAATGTAAGGATAAGCAGCTTGTTATAACCTTCGATGACGGACCAGACAGCCGTTGGACTCCTATCGTACTAAGTACGCTGAAGAAGTATAATGTCCCTGCTGCCTTCTTCATGGTGGGGCTGCAGATGGAAAAGAATTTGCCTTTGGTTAAGCAAGTCTATGATGATGGTCATACCATTGGTAACCACACCTTCACCCACCATAACATGATTGAGAACTCCGACCGTCGCTCTTATGCAGAGTTGAAGTTGACAAGAATGTTGATAGAGAGTGTGACAGGACATAGTACGATTCTCTTTCGTGCGCCTTATAATGCCGATGCTGATCCTACGGAACATGAAGAGATATGGCCAATGATTGTGGCAAGTCGTCGTAATTATCTTTTTGTGGGAGAGTCTATAGACCCTAACGACTGGGAACCAAAGGTTACAGCCGACCAAATCTATCAGCATGTTATGGATGGCGTACATCATGAGGACGGACATATCATCTTGCTACACGATGCGGGTGGTAGTTCTCGAAAGCCTACCCTTGATGCCCTACCTCGTATCATTGAGAGCCTGCAGCATGAGGGTTATCAGTTCATCTCGCTCGAACAATACTTAGGTATGGACAAGCAAACGCTGATGCCAGCTATTAATAAAGGTAAGGCTTACTATGCGATGCAGACCAACCTCTGGTTAGCAGAGATGATTTATCATGTCTCAGACTTCCTCACAGCTCTTTTCCTTGTATTCCTTGCCTTGGGAATGATGCGCCTGCTATTTATGTATGTGTTGATGATAAGAGAGAAGCGGGCGGAGAACCGACGTAATTATGCACCTATTGATGCTGCAACAGCACCAACAGTCTCTATCATCGTACCGGGTTATAACGAGGAAGTAAACATCGTGCGTACTATCACTACGCTCAAGCAGCAGGACTATCCTAACCTACATATCTACTTCGTTGACGATGGAAGTAAGGACCATACACTCGAACGGGTACATGAGGCTTTCGACAATGATGAGATGGTTACGGTGCTTGCCAAGAAGAATGGCGGAAAGGCTTCAGCCCTCAACTATGGTATTGCTGCCTGCCGTTCAGAGTATGTGATTTGTATTGATGCCGACACACAGTTGAAGAGTGATGCTGTAAGTCGATTGATGAAACACTTTATAGCAGACAAGGAGAAGCGTGTTGGTGCGGTGGCTGGTAACGTGAAGGTAGGTAATCAGCGAAATATGCTTACCTACTGGCAGGCTATTGAATATACGAGTAGTCAGAACTTTGACCGTATGGCGTACTCAAATATCAATGCTATCACTGTTGTGCCAGGAGCTATCGGCGCTTTCCGAAAGGAAGTTATTGAAGAGGTGGGAGGATTTACAACCGATACCTTAGCAGAAGACTGCGACCTGACGATGAGTATCAACGAGCATGGATATATCATCGAGAACGAGAACTATGCTGTGGCACTTACCGAAGCTCCAGAGACTCTCCATCAGTTTGTGAAGCAACGTATCCGTTGGTGCTTTGGTGTGATGCAAGTCTTTTGGAAGCATCGTTCCTCTCTCTTCGCACCTTCTAAGAAAGGCTTTGGTCTCTGGGCTATGCCTAATATGCTTATTTTCCAATATATCATCCCTACCTTCTCACCATTAGCCGACGTAATGATGCTCATCGGACTCTTTACCGGTAATGCTCTACAGGTATTCCTTTATTATCTCATCTTCCTTATCATTGACGCCAGTGTGTCAATCATGGCTTATATCTTCGAGGGCGAGCGTATGTGGGTACTTCTGTGGGTCATCCCTCAACGTTTCTTCTATCGTTGGATAATGTATTATGTCCTCTTTAAGAGTTACCTGAAGGCGATAAAAGGTGAGCTACAGACGTGGGGTGTATTGAAGAGAACAGGGCATGTAAAAGGCTAACACAAAAAGCC
>CAKMOD010000088.1 GCA_927910885.1 uncultured Prevotella sp.
TGGTCTCCAGACGATACTTGGTTGTAACAAGCCGTAAGGAAAAGCAATGTAAAACCGATGAGAGGAAAAAAACATTTTCTTCATGTACTTACTTTTAGACTGCAAAGATAGTCAATTATTGCAAAAAAATATTAGCTGTCAGTCGTTTTTTGGAAATTTTTATCTAAATTTGCAGGTCAGATTGCAACCTGCAATCCCTTCATTTAGATAACATATTGAAAATATATATGGGAAAGAAAATTCAGTTCAGTCTCATTTACCGAGACATGTGGCAGAGTTCTGGTAAGTTCCAGCCACGTAAGGATCAGTTGGTACGCATTGCACCTCTCTTCATCGAGATGGGTTGTTTTTCACGTGTAGAGACCAATGGTGGTGCCTTCGAGCAGGTAAACCTTTTGGCAGGTGAGAACCCTAACGAGTCAGTACGTGCCTATACTAAGATTCTGCATGAAGCTGGTATCAAGACACACATGCTTGATCGCGGTCTGAACGCATTGCGTATGTATCCTGTTCCTGATGATGTTCGTGCACTGATGTATCGTGTAAAGCATGCACAGGGTGTGGATATCACTCGTCTTTTCGACGGTCTGAACGACATTCGTAATATTGCGCCTGCATTGAAGTGGGCTAAGGAAGCTGGTATGACTCCACAGGGAACACTCTGTATTACTACCTCTCCTGTTCATACAATTGAGTACTACTGTAAGTTGGCTGACGAGGAAATCGCAGCTGGTGCAGAGGAGCTTTGCTTGAAGGATATGGCTGGTATCGGTCAGCCTGCATTCCTTGGCGAGTTGACTCGTCGTATTAAAGAGAAGCATCCAGACGTGATTCTTGAGTATCATGGTCACTCTGGTCCTGGTTTGTCAATGGCTTCTATGCTTGAGGTTGCTAAGAATGGTATTGATATCCTTGACGTTGCTATTGAGCCATTGTCATGGGGTAAGGTACATCCAGACGTTATCTCTGTACAGAGCATGCTGAAGAACGCTGGTTTTGATGTACCAGAAATCAACATGGATGCCTACATGAAGGCACGTGCTATGACTCAGGAGTTCATTGATGAGTGGCTTGGCTACTTCATCAACCCACAGAATAAGATTATGAGTTCACTGCTTCTTAGCTGTGGTTTGCCAGGTGGTATGATGGGTTCAATGATGGCTGACCTCGGTGGTATCCGTTCAACTATCAATAACCTCCGCAAGAAGAAGGGCGACGCAGAGCTTTCAGTAGATGATATGCTCGTTAAACTCTTCGACGAGGTGGCATACGTATGGCCTCAAGTTGGTTATCCTCCATTGGTAACTCCATTCTCACAGTATGTTAAGAACATCGCTCTTATGAACCTCCTCACCCTTGAGCAGGGTAAGGGTCGCTACGTAATGATGGACGACTCTATGTGGGGTATGATTCTTGGTAAGAGTGGTCGTGTTCCAGGTGAGATTTGTCAGGAGTTGAAAGACCTTGCTAAGCAGAAGGGACTTGAGTTCACTGATGCCGATCCTCACACCTTACTAACAGATGCTCTCGACGAATTCCGCAAGGAAATGGATGAGAACGGATGGGATTATGGTCAGGACGATGAGGAACTCTTCGAGTTGGCTATGCACCCAGAGCAGTATCGTAACTATAAGAGCGGACAGGCTAAGAAGAACTTCCTTGCTGACCTTCAGGCTGCAAAGGATGCGAAACTTGGTGCAAAGGTAAGCCCAGAGGAGGCTGCAGCATTCAAGCATGCTAAGGCTGATGCTATCGTTTCTCCTGTTAAGGGTCAGCTCTTCTGGGAATTCCAGGGTGATGGTGAGGCTGCTCCAGCTATCGAGCCATTCATCGGTAAGGAGTACAAGGAAGGCGATGTATTCTGCTATGTTCAAGCTCCTTGGGGTGAGTTCGTGACTGTTCCTGCTGCCCTCGGTGGTAAGTTGGTTGAAATCAACGCTAAGCAGGGTGCTAAGGTAGACAAGGGCGACATTATCGCTTACATTGAGAGAGCACACGAAGAATAAAGAAAGATTATTATAAATGATAGGGCCACGGTTCCTCACTCATGGCGGTGTAAACTGACTGGGAGAGGAAGCGTGGCTTTTTTAGTGATATGGATTATCAGGCAATTATCAACAAATACTATCCTGAGGATAACGAACTTCGTCATATCCTCCTTGTTCATAGCCGTGCTGTAGCGGATAAGGCTCTTGCTATAGCTGACCGTCATCCAGAGTTATCGCTTGACCGTCAGTTTATAGAGGAAGCTGCAATGCTACATGATATTGGTATCGTTCGTTGTAATGCTCCTGGCATACAATGCTTTGGTACCGAGCCTTATATCTGTCATGGTCGTATTGGCGCTGATATGTTGCGTGCAGAAGGCTTCCCTCGACATGCCCGTGTTTGTGAACGTCATACAGGAGCAGGTATTACTCGCAGCCAAATCATTGCGCAAAAGCTACCACTTCCAGAACAAGATTTCCTTCCTGAAACAATGGAAGAAAAGATAATCTGTTATGCTGATAAGTTCTTTTCTAAGACTCATCTTGATGAGGAGAAGACGATAGAGCAAGCAATAGCAAGTCTTTCTAAATTTGGAGAAGAGGGTGTTGCACGCTTTCGTGAGTGGGTCAAGATGTTCTAAAACAGCGTTGAAAGTACTGCCACACTTATTATAGGAAAGTAATATATTAGCTGTTTTATTTCAGTCGTAGGTCATTCGATTGATTTATTAGAAGTGTAATAGTTTAAATCATTATTTCTTTGTACTTTTGTAGTATGATAAGAAAGAATCCATATACAGAGGAGAAATATAAGCATTATAGAGTGACGGAGCCTGCTCCGTTGCTTGAATGGTTGCTTGCCAATCTGCATGAAAGCAAGAATAAGGTAAAGGCAACGTTGCAGAATCGTGGTATCAAGGTGAATAGTAAGTGTGTTACACAGTTTGACTATCCACTGAAAGCTGGCGACAAGATATCCGTCAGCAAGAGCAAGAAGAACGACCTCTTCCGCAGTCGCTATGTGAAGATAGTCTATGAAGATAGATTCTTGGTAGTGATTGAGAAGAATATCGGTATCCTTTCAATGGCTGCAGGTCATTCCTCGTTGAATGTGAAGACTGTTCTTGATGACTATTTCCGTAAGACAAAGCAGAAATGTACGGCACATGTTGTGCATCGTCTTGACCGTGACACATCAGGACTGATGATTTATGCTAAGGACATGCAGACCGAGCAATTGCTTGAACGTGATTGGCATAATATCGTTTATGACCGCCGTTATGTGGCAGTTGTTAGCGGTGAAATGGAGCATGATGAGGGTACAATAGCCAATTGGTTAAAGGACAATAAGTCATACATAACTTATAGTTCGCCTGTGGATAATGGTGGAAAGTATGCTGTTACGCATTTCCATGTACTTGATCGTACGGTAGCGCACAGTCTTGTAGAGTATCAGTTGGAGACAGGACGTAAGAATCAGATTCGTGTACATTCAGCCGATATGGGACATCCTGTCTGCGGTGATATAAAGTATGGTAATGGAGATGATCCGCTTCACCGTCTTTGTCTTCATGCATACGTGCTTTGTTTTCATCATCCTGTTACACGTCAGCGCATGGAGTTCGAGACGCCAGTGCCTCAAGTGTTCAGACATTTATTTAAGTAATCAAATAATACCCAATGGAGAATTTACAATATTTTATCGGCTTACTTGCCGTCTTGGTTATCGGTATCTATCTCATTAAGAAGATAACTGGTTGCATCTTCCGTATTATCATTGCAGCGGTAGTTCTTGGTGTTGCTTACTGGGCTTTGACTGGTTCCATATTCTTTAGCCAATCGGTTTATAATTATTTACGTGAAAATAGATGTTTCTTTTTCACGTAAATAATTATTTCTTTATACGTGTTATCTGGTTAACTATTCTCTTTTTTGTTAGAGGTTAGCATCTTACATTCTTTGTTATAACGACCTTAATATTCCTTTCTTGCTATCTTTAGTCGATGTGTTGATGCTTAGCACATGTCGTGCGGATGGTAAGCACCAATGGTGTTGACCACTAATTGCGTTTCAAGTTGAAGTCTATAGAATGCAAAAAGCCCTGTTCCTTTTAGTCTTACTAACTGTAAGCAAAGGGAACAGGGCTTTGTTATTGTTTCTTACTATGTGCTATTTACTTAGCCATAGCAGGGTAGAGTACAAACTCGAAGCTTGTTGGTTTAACAGGTACACGATACTTTTCAGCAACACCAGGACCACAAGTTGCGGTACCAATACCACTCTGATTAGCATCCAAGTGTACGGTAAGTAGACCGTCACGTGAGAGCTGGTTGATGTGAGTTGCACGGTCGATAACGCTGTCAGAGAATGGAGTTACAGAGAACTGGAATGGGCTCTGTGCAGCTACCATAAGACGGTTACGTGTGTCAGAGATTGACATCCAACGTACATCTGTGCGGTTACCTGTTGCCTGTGGCTTCACATAATAGTGGAACATAGCTTCTGCAGTAGTATTGTAGCGTCCAATAAAACCAGCCTCTTTACGATCGTTGTAAGTCTCAACATCGCCACGACCATTGTATTCAACCTTACCAAATGTATCCTTCACGCGGAAGGTAAGACCAAGACGAGCAAGTGCCTTAACTGCTGCTGTGTCTGGAGTAAAGTCGACCTTTACTGCCAATGCACCATTCTTCTGTGGCTGATAGGTAAAGACTGCCTTACCGATGACGTTGCCCTTCTTGCCAATTACGTCAGTTTCAGCACGTGTCACGTCCTTAGTACGAGTAATCTTTGTAACCTTTTGGCTGATAGAATCGATACCATCCTTACGCCATACTCTTACGCCGAACTGGTCACGACCATCGTTGTCGGTAGCTGGGCGGTAGAGGCTCAGGCTCAATGGTGCATCGAGGAACTCCTGATTGCCACTCTTTAGAGAGGTCAATTCACCAGTATTCTCGTTCACCTTATAAGTCATGCGCTGCTTCTCACGTGGGAGGAAGGTGGTGCAATCGCTTGCTTTCTTCAGTACAAACTGGTCGTATGCAACAACATCATTCTTTGTGAGAATCAATGCATCGTTGATAGGATACCACTCAAGGTTGAGGTACTGCTCCTTATCTGTAGTTGCAAAAACAGCTGGGAGAGTGATTGTCGTTGTCTCATGTGGAGCACAATCTACATGCTGTGTTCCCTTTGTAACAACCTTTCCGTTCTCATCAACAATCTGCCAGTTGAGCTGGTAAGCATTTAGATTGGTGAAATCAAACCAGTTCTTAACCTTTATTGTAATGCCCTTCTCGTTTGAAACGAGCTCAGACTTGATGTTCTGATAAATCTTCTTCACCTCAGAAAGATGTGGGTGAGGAGTGCGATCTGCTGCAATAAGTCCGTTAGTACAGAAGTTGTCGAAGGTTGGTACGTCCTTTGGACCGTAGTCACCACCATAACTCCAATACCAATTACCGTTCTCGTCAACCTCACGGAATGACTGGTCAACCCAGTCCCAGATGCTACCACCCTGCAAGATAGGCTCTGACTCAATCAAATCCCAGTAGTCCTTCATACCACCACAGCTATTACCCATAGCGTGAAGATACTCACACATAATATAAGGACGTGTTGTGTCGGTGCGCTTTGCGTATGCCTTCATGTGATCGATAGTACAATACATTGGGCAATAGATGTCTGTATTGAAGTTTTCCTCAGCACGCTCATACTGGATAAGAAGTGTCTTATCAGCATTCTTCAACCAACGGTAGGTGTGCTCAAAGTTCACACCATTACCCGCCTCATTACCCAATGACCAGATAATGATACTTGGGTGGTTTTTTGAACGCTCATACATACGGCGTGTTCTGTCCATGTGTGCAGCCAACCATGTGCTATCCTTTGCCAAAGACTCCTTGCCATAACCCATTCCGTGAGACTCAATATTTGCCTCGTCGATAACATACAATCCGTACTTATCACAAAGTTGGTACCAATAAGAATCGTTAGGATAGTGAGAACAACGTACAAGGTTGATGTTATTCTGCTTCATCAAACGAATGTCCTGCTCCATGAGTTCTTTGCTCACGGTACGTCCCAACTCTGAATGCTCATGTCTGTTAGCACCCTTTACGAGGATAGGTGTACCGTTCACGCAGAGCTGTTTGTTCTTAATTTCAATTGTTCTGAAGCCTACCTTGCTACCAGTCTGCTCGGTAACATTGCCGTTCTGGTCCTTCAAAGTGATAAGAAGGGTGTAGAGGTTAGGATGTTCAGCACTCCATGCAGCAACGTTCTGTACGGTCTTTGTGGTGAAATTCACCATTTCATCATTGTTCTTTGTGCTAACAGCCTTATCCTCTGAGAGGACAGTATTCCCCTGTGCATCGGTCAGAACATAGCTTATAGTACCATTGCCAGCACCTTTCACACTTGTTGTAAGGCTGAAATTACCATTGAAAGAACCATTACCCTGCTTGTCAACACCAGCTGCTACGTTGTAATCGGCGATATACTGTGTTGGAGTAGAGTAGAGGTAAACGTCCTGCTCAATACCACTGATGCGCCAGTAGTCCTGACATTCAAGATAAGAACCTGATGCCCAACGATAAACCTCCATAGCGATAATATTCTCGCCATCGTTCAGATACTTTGTAATGTCCCACTCTGAAGGCATTTTAGCACCCATGTTATAACCAACGTAAGTGCCATTAATCCAAAGATAGAAGAATGACTTAACACCCTCACAGCAAAGTACTACGCGTCGACCCTTCCATGTTGAAGGAATCTTAAAGGTACGACGATAAGAGCCAACTTCGTTCTGTGCGTATGGAACGAGAGGAGGATTCTTCTTGAATTGGAAGAGTTTGTCATCAAACTCGTATGTTTCGTTTACATAGATAGGTAGACCATAGCCCTGACGCTCCCAGTTGCCTGGTACGTTGATATCGTTCCAACCCTGCACAGCAAAGTCAGTCTGATAGAAATTCTTTGGTCTGTTATCTGGATTTTTGGTCCAATGGAATTTCCATTTGCCATTGAGCGACATGTAATAGTCTGACTGCTCATAGCCTCCAGGTTGCTGTAACTTGTCAACCGAGCTATAAGGCAGAACATAAGCATGTGGCTCAATCTTGTTCAAACCAGTGGTGTACTGACTCTGCCACTCTGGGTTAGTGGTCTGAGCAAACGAACATAATGGGGTAAGTGCTCCAATAAGGAGCGCGTAAAGTTTTCTCATGTCTATGTTAGGTAATGAAAATTTTAGAAATTGATTTAGACGTTTCGTAGCAAAGAGATAGCTCTCTCAGACTTTATTCAGAGAGGGTTATCTCCTTGTTGTTGATGGTGTAGTGGAAAGAGATGGTATAAGAAAGTCCGTCTAAAACGTTTCTTATATCCTTATATCTCTTGATAACACCTGTATAAGTCTTCTTATTGTCCAATTTCGGATCAACAATAATCTTATAATCGTAGAGTTGCTCAAGGATATGGGCAATCTCTTTGATTTGCATATTGCTAAATGGTATCATGTCGTCGCGCCACACTGCGTCGGCAAGTGCATAGCTCTTCTCTGTCGTAATGGTCTTGGAGTCCTTGCTGACAGTTGCCTTTTGGTTTGGCAGAAGGATAACCTTTCCTTCTCCATTCAGTCCAGTTACTTCCAATTTGCCTTCTATCAAACTGATAACCTCTTTTCCTTCAGCACCTTGGTTTTTGAAGTTGAAGGTTGTTCCCAACACTTTTGCCGACGCTCCGTCACTGCTTACAATGAACGGCTTTTCTGCATTCTTTGTTACTTGAAACAATGCTTCACCTTGTAAATTTACCTTGCGTTCATCGCCTTCAAAGTTATCTGCGTAACTGATAGATGCTCCCTTATTAAGCCATACGGTAGAGTTATCTGGTAATACGACTTTCTTCACCTCATTCATCGCAGCCACCGTGATGGTTTCTACAGACTGGTGAAGGTATGCAAAGAGTCCTCCTCCAATTAATAATACAGCTGCTATGATTGCTGCAGCATAGCGGAGGAAATGAAATTTACTCTTATTTATTGTTTGTTCTTTGTGTTCTTTGATTTGATTAAATAGTTTAGTCTCGGCTTCTTCGATTTCCTTAGATGTCGCAAGTTGGTTGTTCTTTCCTAAATGGAAAGCCAACTCCATCTCGAAGAATTCCTTTCGGTTTTCCTCCGAGACTGCCAGCCATTCTGCCAGCTGCTCCATCTGTTTGGCGGTAGCCTTGCCAACAAGATAGTCTTTAATGCTCTTGTTATTTATTTCACTCATTCTTTTTTGTCTCAACTGAGACGTATTGTATTTTAATGTTTTAGTCAGCAGGTTTCCTGCTACTTATTTCTTATAACAACCTAATCCACCTTTTTACGTAATAGGAATTAATAAAAAATGTTATAAAGAATGATATGTCATCAGATTATATAACGTGTTTACATTACTAACTAAGGGTTGAAGGCGTATTCTTTCCAATAAATATCGTTGTTATATTCCTTTATTTCTTACAACATCGGTGCCTCTGTAGGCTACGTGTCTTTAAATTAATACTCTGTTATCTCCGTGACTCTGTGTGAGATTTACTTTAAAAAGACAAGGAAATATATTGACAAAGTATTCGAGGAAAAGGTGGAGAAATGGCTTAAAAGGGAGCTATTTTGGTGTCTTTGTAAGTTGTTTGTTATCAGATAGTTGTGTATAAGGATTTTAAAGGTGCTTAATTGGACTTCAAAAGGGCGTTAGTTGGACCTCAAAAGGGCATCTTTTGCAAGCTAAAAGGGCGTTAATTGCAAGCCTTTTTGCCGTCTTTACAAAAGTAATATACGAAAAATTAGGACAAAATGAGGCATTTTTAGGTTTGGAGTATAAGGTTTACTTTTTGTATTTAAACTTTTAAGAGATGCCACTCAGAGCAACTCTAAGTTAGTTGCCACATACTTTTTCTTTAAAAAGTCCTTAATTATGTCGCTTTAATCTTGTTCTTAACGTCTTCAAAGCCTTGTATAAATGTACTTCAACAGTACGAATCGAGATTCCTAATTGCTCTGCAATCTCCTTGTTTTTCTTGTCGTGCTGATAACTCAGTATGAAAACCTCGCGACATTTAGCCGGAAGTTCTCCAATGGCATCATTGATTTGCTTTCTTGTTTCCAGTCCTTCAATATAGCCCATCACGTCGTTTGCCTCTGGGTTGTAGTAATCTAATTTGAACTGAGTAATCTTCTTTACGCTGTCAGCATGATTGTTAACAACGGTGCGATGCTTAATGACATTGAGTGCACGGGTATAGACAATACGATAGAGGAAAGCCTTAATATGGCTTTCGTCTTCAATATCTTCTTTGCGTTTCCACAACTCCATGAAAGCTTCCTGCACGATATCCTCTGCCTCATCGTCTTGTATAAGACGTGTAGCATAAAAAGAGAGGGAGGGATATAAAGCCCTAAATATCTGGCGGAACCTTTGTTCTGGTAATGTCATTGTCTATTCTTTAGCCCTACTATATCTGGTTTTATCCTATCTACAATTTTACCTTTCGTAAGGGTGTTTACAGGAGATTTTTAATATTTATGAACAAAGATACACTTTTTTATACTTGTTAAGACGCTTAGTGGAGTTAATTTATGTGAAATGGAGGTAAGGCATCTTTATTAAATAAAGATAATTGACTATCTTTGTGTATGTAAACGCAATGTTTGTAAGTATATTGTAAAATTAATACCATTTGAATTGAATTCATGGTGATAGCTGTTTGTTCGAAAGTATTACTTTCCCTCAGAATGTTTATGTGTGCCTTTCTTTTACTGATGGGTGTACATAGTGTTTCTGCGCAGGTATCATTAACTACAAATCAAACCGATTTGAAGACTGTTATTCAGCGTATTAAGTCGAAAAATAAGTATCGTTTCTTCTATGATGATGCACTTGGAAAGCAGACGATTAATGCTGTTTCTATAAGTAATTTACCTATTGATTTTGTGTTGAATAGACTCTTTGAAAACACGGGAATTACTTATAAAATCATCGATAATATCATCTACCTAAAGAAAGTAAAACCAGTTGTTCAGAGTACGGAAGCAACAGGTTCAGAGACAAACTTGCAACAAAGCAAGCCAGAACACCCTATTACACCAGTACTTTACACTTTCAATGGACAGGTACAAGATGTGTCTGGGCATCCGCTAATTGGTGCAACTATTATAGTAAGGGTAGTTCAAAGGCACGTGCTATGACAGACTTAGAGGGTAAGTTTGTCTTGAAATCAGAGACTCCTAACCCTGTTTTGATAATTTCCTGCATAGGTTATGATGCAATAGAAAAGCGTATAGAAAATCGGCATAACCAGTTGTTTGTGTTGAAAGAGAGCCTCTATGAATTAGAGGATGTCTTTGTGACGGCTTTGGGTATCAATCGTTCCCGCACTGCTTTGAACTACAATGTCAAGCAGATGGATGGTGAAGATTTGAACAAGGTTAAGACAACTAACTTTGCGAATGCTTTGGTCGGAAGGGCTGCGGGAATCTCTGTCAATGAGTCTGCAGCTGGAATGGGTGGCGCAGCGCGTGTGGTTATGCGTGGTCCAAAGTCTTTGGCACAGAGCAATCAACCACTTTATGTGATTGATGGTATCCCTATTAATAATCGTAGCAACGATGATATCAAAGGCGGTATCTATTCGTTGCAGCCAGGCGCAGAGGGTATTTCTGATATCAATCCTGATGATGTAGAGAGTGTTTCGGTACTCAGTGGTGCTGCAGCTGCGGCTCTCTATGGGTCGGCCGCAGCGCAGGGTGCGGTGATGATAAAGACTAAGTCGGGCAGAGTGGGTAAGACTTCTGTGGAGTTTTCTACAAGTACACAGTTTCTCTCTCCTTTTGTTTTACCAGAATTTCAGAATGAATACGGCAATCGTACTAATGAGATGAAGTCATGGGGAACGAAGAATGCTCCAGGTACTGGTAGTTACACGCCTAACGACTTCTTCCGTACAGGAGTAAACTTTACGAATAATGCGACAGTGATGTCAGGTACAGAGCGCAATCAAGTCTATCTTTCTTTGGGTTCATCTACTGTGCGTGGTATCATTCCGAACAATGATTTTGAACGTTATAATCTCACATTTAAGAATGTTTTCTCGGCATTACAGGACAAGCTAAGGCTTACTTTCTCTTTTAAGTTTGTTAGAGAAAATGATAAGAATATGTTGGCGCAGGGACAATACTTTAATCCGCTGACTTCTGTCTATCTCTTTCCACGTGGCGAAAGTTTTGATGCTATTAAGGAGTTTGAGTCTTATGACGTAGCACGCAATATCAATTTGCAGAATTGGAGCTATGGAGACGACTTGAAGATGCAAAACCCTTATTGGGTTGCTAATCGCATGTTGAGGACAACAAAGCGTAATAGATACCTTACAGACCTTGGTGTAAAGTATCACCTTACCAATTGGTTTGCCCTTGAAGGAAGACTACGTTGGGATGAAGCTGTAAATAAATTGGAAGACAAGCGATATGCTTCAACGCTTGATATCTTTGCTCATTCGCCTTATGGATATTATAGTTATAGCAAGGTGAATGATCGTTCTTTCTATGCTGATATCATGGCAGACGTCTCTAAACGATGGGGTGACTTGTCGCTTGTGGCTAATGTTGGTACGGCTTTTACTAATACATCTTATGATGTGGCGGGTTTTCAAGGAGGATTAAAAGCCCCTTCGAATATTTTTACTCCTAACGGAATCGGCTATAGTAGGGTATCGAGTGATAATCGACCAATCTTTGATATTACACGTCATGCTATTCACTCCGTACTTGGAAGTGTGGAGTTAGGTTGGCAAGAACGGGTTTATCTTACGGTAACAGGGCGTAACGACTGGGATTCTTCACTCAGTAATACAGCCCAACAGTCCTTCTTCTATCCTTCTGTGGGTATGTCGGCAATTCTCTCAAAAATGCTCAAGTTGCCAAAGTTCGTTGACTTCTTGAAGTTCCGTACCTCATGGGCTTCAGTGGGTTCTGCCATTTCTCCTAATATATCTTCAGCTTGGCGGTACGAGTATGTTCCTTCTACAGGTACTTACCATACGGTCACTTATAAGTTTCCTGACAACTTCTATCCAGAGCGTACAAACTCTTGGGAAGCGGGTATGACGGCTCATCTGTTCAAAGAAGCAATGTCAGTAAAATTCACACTATACCAGTCGGACACGAAGAATCAAACCTTCCTTCGTCAGATTACACTTGGTGGTGCATTTAATCGTGAGTATATACAAGCGGGAGACGTGCAGAATAGAGGCTTAGAACTGAGTGTCGGCTATAACAAGAAGTGGAATGATCTCCGTTGGACTACAAATATGACCTATAGTACGAACAGTAACCGAATTATCAGATTGCTTGATAATCCTAACGAGACACTGCGTCAAGGCGGTCTGAATGGTTGTGAGGTGATATTGACGCAAGGTGGTACGATGGGTGATCTCTATACATTCACTGATTTTAAGCGTGATGCACAAGGGAATGTTTTGCTCAATTCCGATGGTCAGGTGATGCAGATGGAGTTAGCTTCACCTAAGTTGGTCGGTTCTGTCTTACCTAAGGCACAACTTGGCTTGAGCAACCACTTCTCATGGAAGGGAATAGAACTTGGAATGTTGATAACAGCTCGTTTGGGTGGTGTCTGTGTGTCACAGACGCAAGCTTTTATGGATTCGTATGGTGTTTCTAAGAAGACTGCAGAACTGAGAAACAACGGTGGTGTTTCAGTTGGTAATCAGTTGGTTTCTGCGGAGAAGTATTATACGGTGGTTGGAGGGGAAACACCGATTTGGGATGAGTACGTCTATAGTGCTACTAACGCCCGAATTAAGGAGCTTTATTTAGGTTATACCTTTGATAAACTGATTCGTGGCGCAAAGGTATCAGTCGCTTTGACAGCAAGAAACCTCTTGATGCTATATTGTAAAGCACCTTTCGACCCTGAGGCAACCCCTTCAACAGATATATATTATCAGGGATTTGATTATTTCATGCAGCCCAGTCAACGTTCGTTGGGCTTTAGTATCAACGTAAAACTTTAAGATGATGATGTTTAGTAGAAAGAAACTGTTATTCTTCTTCTGTCTGCTGACAGTCTTTTCTTCCTGTACGGGTGATTTCGTTGATATTAACCGACCAGGCAGTAAGCTATCGCCAGAGGAGCTGAAGCGTGATAACTACGCTGTCGGTTCATTCTTGATTCAGATGCAGGGGGTTGCTTTTCCAGAGCAGGAGAATGCCTATCAAACAATGATAGACTTTGTCGGTAATTATCTGGGACGTTATACAACCTATACCAAGGAATTACCTAAGAACCATACACTCTTTAATGCAAGTAATGCTTGGTGTGCTTGGCCTGCTTCTTATGCTCCTCCTATGGTATCTGCATTTGATGAGGTTGTCAAACTGAATGGTAAGAAGAATATTTCTTATGCGTGGGCATTGATTCTGCGTGCACAAGCTTTCCTTCGCTTTACAGATATCTATGGTCCTTTCCCACTCAGTATGAATGCAGATAATACGGAGGTTTATACATCTCAGAGAGATATCTATTTACAGCTAATAAAGGATCTAAACGAGGCTACTACTTACATCTCATCTGACACGCATCTTGCTAAGAATATGATAGCTTTTGCACCATACGACCTCGTATATAAAGGAGACTTCAATAAGTGGCGTAAGTTTGCTAATTCGCTTAAACTACGCATTGCCGTGCGTATCAGTAATGTAGAACCTACGTTGGCACGCTCTTTAGCTGAACAAGCGGTGAGAGATGGTGTCATAGAAGGGAATGAGGACAATTGTGCAATTCGTTATAATAAGTCGGGTTTATGGACAACAGCCGTTTCATGGGGCGACAGTCGTGTCTGTGCTGACATTGAATGCTATATGACTGGCTATAAAGATCCACGAATGACTATGTATTTCCTACAGCCTATGACGGCAGGGCAGCGTAAATATATTGGCTGCCGAGCTGGTGCTGCGATAGGGAGTAATGTCGTTGCTAAGCGTCTTTATTCAACAGTTAATGTGCAAGAAACGACACCAAGTTTATGGCTGACAGCATCGGAAATGGCTTTTTGTAAGGCGGAAGGTGTCTTGCGTGGTTGGAATATGGGTGGTGGTACTGCCAAGGAGTATTATGAACGAGGCGTAACATTTTCTTTCAATCAATGGGGAGTAGATGGTGTTGCTACCTATTTGTTGGATGACACCTCGACAGAAGCTAACTATGCAGATGCTTTAGGTGGCTTTGGTGGAGCGGCTGCAAAGGTTTCTACGATTACTATTAAATGGGATGACAATGCGCCTATGGATGAGAAAATGGAGCGTTTGATTACACAGAAGTGGATTGCTTTGTTCCCAAATGGACAGGAAGCATGGAACGAAATTCGTCGTACGGGTTATCCTCGTATCTTCTCTGTGCCACAGGCTACAAACGGTTATACGCTGTTGACGCCTAATAGAATACCTTTTGATAAGAATCAACAGATTAATAATCGCAGTAATTACGACAAGGCTGTCGAACTTTTAGGTGGTCCTGATGATTATGCAACACCAATGTGGTGGCAGAGATAGATTGTTTTTCTCTGTTTATTTTAGCAACAGTTTGGTGGAAATTTGTTTACAAAAATCTGCACTTTGAGATGCTGTTTTTATACTCAAAATGACTATTTTAGTCACTCTCGTAATCATCATCTAATCAGATAGTTATAAGAGTGCCTTTGAAAAGGTGCTTAATTGGACTCCAAAAGG
>CAKMOD010000089.1 GCA_927910885.1 uncultured Prevotella sp.
ATTGCATACCTACTTTCTTATATGTGTTTTTGACGTTATTTATAGATATTTTCTTTGAAATTATGTAATAATTTTTCAAACTCTTGTCTACAAGTTTTCGAAGTCTTAAAATGAAAAGGTTTTCAATGAAAGAAGATGAAAATAGGGTAGAATGTTGATTATCTTATCCATATTTTGTTTAATGAGCAACCTCGGCTCTTACGTTAAAGCAATACGAAAAGCGTCCACACATTTAACGGAAGAGGAACCTTTATAAACCCAATTTACCTGATACGCACGCATTATTACGGATGCCTAAGGCTAATATGAGATAAAGTTAAAAACAAAAATTTCATTCAGAAGTTTTTGTTTTCATGAAAGTTTTATATATTTGCGTCTGATAGTTGTGATTTGTTATTTTAAATTTATAGTATATGAAAAAAAATCTATTAAAACCTTTTTTAGTAACCTTATTGGTTATCTTTTGCAGCGTATCAGTTAATGCACAGCGAGTAGAAAATGGTAAACTTATTTCGTGGGACGGAGCTTCTGGAAGTATAAAAATACCCGATGGCGTTACTGAAATTGCCGAAAACTGTTTTTATACACAGGATGAAGGTGGAGAAGATAGTTGGGGCGGTGGTGAAGCCATTAGTAATACACAAATTACGAGTGTTGATTTTAACCAAGTAACTACCATTGGTAAGAACGCTTTTAAGGGTTGTACGGGCATTACTTCTTTGGTAGCTATACACGTTAAAACTATAAATAAGGAGGCTTTTGAGGGTTGCTCATCTATCAAAACTCTTTCTCTGCCAGCAGTGGTAACCATTAGTAAGAATGCTTTTGCCAATTGTGAACAATTAAACACGGTGTCTTTGGGAGCTTCCTTATCTAACGTTACAGCTAATCCTTTTTCTAATTGTACTGCTTTGAAAGAATTTGTAGTTGATCAATCGTCAGCAACTTTTATGGCAGATGGTCACGCCTTAATACGCAAAAGTGATGGAACATTGGTTTCATTTCCTTGCGCTTTAACGGAATATACGGCTTCTTCAGTGTGTAAAAAGTTAGGTGATAGTAGTTTTAAGAATTGTTCTAACCTTGTTAAACTTAATCTTCCTTCTGTTTTAGAAATAGGAGAAAGTGCACTATCTAATTGTTCCTCGCTTGTAGAATTATTAGTTCCTCATTTGCAAAAAGTAAATAATATCTATGGATTGACGTTTAATGGAGTAGGAAACTTGAAGGTGGTAGATGTTCATCTAAGTGATCAATTCTCTGGTTTTGGAGGTGCTTTACCAGATAAAGAGGGTACAATTGTATATGTTAGTAATGAGGCTGTAAAGCAAAGACTACAAAATGAGTTCAAAAAAGCAAAGATAGTTGTTGGTGAAGCAAATGCTGTAAAACAAGTAAAGGTAACTTATAGTAGCGAAGGACCTGGATCGTTAGAGGCTTGGACCTTGTCTGGGACAGATGTGAAAAATAACACATACATTGCACAAGGTTCTAAATTATCTATTAAGAGCATACCTTTATTTGATTGTGAGGCTTATAAATGGTTAGTAAATGGTGAGGATAGAACTTCTAATGTAAAAGGAAACATATTAGAAATAGAAGATGTTGCTCAGGATATAAACGTTGTTGTACATTTTAGGAAAACAGAAGAAGGGGCGTACATCTTTTTCCGAAGTGTGTCGCCTATGATGGGTTCAATTACTTGCACTAAGGAAGATGGAACACAAGTGTTAAGTGCTTCAAAGGTAAAAGTTGGAGAAAAACTTACATTCACAGCTAAGCCACGCCGTGGATATAGAATAACAAACTGGCAAAGAGAAAAGAAAAATGTAGCAACTGCTGAGTTTGAGAACTTAACAGATTTTTATTCAATGTCGAGTATCACACTTTCTGCAGAAGATGCAATGGATATTCAGGTAGACTTTGATCGTAAAGCAGATTATTATGTCGTTAAATTTGCATCGTTTAATGATAAAACTGGTACACTTTTAGCTCAAAATGTAAGCGATAATACTGTGTTAAGTACTGGTGAGGCATTGCCAAAGGGCTCTAAGATTGTCTTTACTGCGCAACCTAAGGAAGGATATGATGTTGATGAATGGCAATTAAATGGCAATACAATACTCAAGTACACAAACTCTACTTATACGATTGATAACTTACAATCAGACGTAGAAGTAAATATGGTTTGTAGTGAAAGGAGAGAAGTGGTGCCAACTGACGCAACAATAGTAGATGGACATTTAATTAAATGGTCACCTGTTGGTGATGCTGTTTTGCCATCTAATGTAACTCACATAGATGCTCATGCTTTTGAAGGGGCTAATCAAATGACTTCTCTCACCTTGAATGATAGAGTAGAAAAGATAAGCTACCCTGCATTTTTATATTGTAATAGCTTGATCAAGTTTGAAGTTCCTGCAACAAATCAACACTTTACCAGTGTAGATGGTGTGCTTTATAGTAAAGATAGAACTACGTTGGTGAGCTATCCTAACGGACGTCCTGATGCGTCTTATACCATACTTGCCACGACTCAAAATGTGCAGCCAGCTGCCTTCACAACAACTCCTGCCCTAACAAGTGTAAAGGTTGAAGAAGGAAATGGTTATTTACGCAGTGTTGAAGGAGTTTTATATGATGCGCAATTATCGACGCTTTTGTTCTATCCAGTTCAACCATCAAGAGAGAAGGCAAAAGAAATAGTGTTAAGAGAAGGTCTTACTACACTTGCACCTTATGCGTTAACACACCATACTGCTTTAGAGAAAATAACTTTACCAGAATCATTAAAGGTGATAAAAGATAATGCATTGTGTTACAACCCTAAACTCACTAATCTGAAAATAAAAGAGGAAGGTAGTTCTGCATTAGTATTTATAGGTGAAAGTGCATTTAAATATTGCCGTAGTTTAGATACTCTTCCTTATTTCTCTATGCTTAGAACTATCTCTAAGAGTGCATTCTCAACCTGTACAGGCTTGTATACTATTCACCTTCCAGCAGGTTGTAGTTTGGAGAAGGACGCATTTGAAAAGTGTATTAATTTACATGATATATATGCTTATGATGTTACTCCTGCTACAATAGATGCTAACATGTTTACGGATATTGTGTTTATAAACGAAACACGTTTGATAGTTCCAGTCAAGAGCGGACATCTTTATGCTAATCAAATAGGTTGGAATGTGTTTGCGGGACATATTATTGAATCTATAGAAACAGGTGTAAGAACTATCGAAGATACGCATGTAACAGTTAGAGAAACATCTAATGGTGTAATTGTAGATGGATTGCAAGCTGGTTTACACTATGCTCTTTATAGTACAAATGGGTGTATTGTTGCACAGGGTGTTACAACAATGGCATCTTTAAGCTTAACACTACAAAAAGGTTTATATGTGCTGAAGATAGAGAAGGTTGGTACTTTTAAATGCATGAAATAGATGAATTTTGAAAGGCTTGATAGCCGTTAACAATCTTCTATAAACTTTTGTGATAGAGGAGGGTGTGTCAAAATTGATACACTCTCTTTTTTATCGCTCTTTACCTCGTCTGTCGCATAATTCGTTATTTACTGTAGCTATGCAGCTAATTTTGGCTTATATGACAAAAGTGTGCTTATTTTAACGTCGTTTTCTCTTATGTGATAAAAATGTGCTTATAAAGTCTTGGATGAAGATCTTTCTTCTTTCCATACTGATTCCCTTGTGTAGGTTCAATTTTATCTTTACATCTACATTGAGTGATTCAATAGCATTGTTTGTATTTGGCATCTTCAACTCAGAGTAATCATAGTATGTCCACAATGATGACATATTCTTTTTAAGGCTAAAAAAAGCACAACGTAGAGCTTTATATCATGTAGATATAATGAAGAAGGATATTGACTCACACTATAGGATTAATAAAATGCTTGAGCAAAAGACATTTATGATTCTGAAAGAAGCAGAAACATTAGATTATATACCCTTAAAGGTTACCTCGTCAATGGGATTGAAGAACACCCCTGTTTATTCTATATTTCGTTTTTTAGAGGAATGATAAAAGGTCTTTTGGGGATTCTTTTCTATTGGGTTTAAGTTCATATTAGCCTAAACTTATTAAAGGAGTGTTCGAATATGCTTCAGATATTCATCTACTTGTGGGTCTGACATACGCTTCCATATATCTCCTAAAAAAGCAACACCACCAAAGTGCCACTCTTTGACAAGTGAGATATTATTAGCAGTTATACCTCCCAAGGCAATTACTTTTTCGTCAATAATATTCTCTATAGCAGCCTGCTTAAGTGAAGTAGGGGAGAATGCAGCATGATATCCCACCTTAGAAATACTATCAAAGATAGGACTCAAAAAAACATAATCTTTTGTGTCTTTCTGCTTTTTTACCTCCTCTAAGCTATGACAAGAGCAAGAGATACTCCGATGAAAAGAGTCGGGAACTTGCGAACATCGCCGATTTAGATGAATACCATGAAGACCAAATTCTTCTGCTAAAGCGAAATGTTCATGTAAGACAATACGACTATACCACTGCTTTGGTATTTGAAGTAAAAGCCGCTTGTAGGCTTCTAATGATGCATCTGGTTTACGTACATGTAATAAATCAAGCCCCTGTAAAAAGAGTTTATCAATGAAGATAGCCTCTCCCGATAAGAACTCGGGAGAGGTAATGGTTATCCATTTCATTAGATGATATTTATTTCTTTAGTTTCTCTATAATCAAATCGGCTACCTTCTTGCCAGATAGTAACATACCACCAAATATAGGCCCCATTCGTGGAGTTCCTGCTACGGCTGAAGAAGCCATACCACAGACATAGAGTCCAGCGTAAATTTCACGTGTGCCTTCAACGACCATACGCTCACCCTCAGCCACATCCAAGGACTTTTCACCCACAACTCCGCCTGTAGCAGTGTCAAGTTGGATACCATTCTTACGTGCCACAACCTTACATATCTCGCTGTCGTGACCGGTACCATCAATCACACATTTTGACATGATATTTAATGGGTCGACATGTAGCCCCTCACGAAGGACTGGAGTCCAATTGACAACAACACCACTTACAACATCATTCTTGAAGACAACATCTTCAACAGAATAGCAGTTGAAGATTGTTGCACCAGCATGAGCTGCATGATAAAGCAAAGCGGAGGTACTTTCAACGGAGTCAATGGTATAAAGTTCGTTTTCATAAGGCTGATAGCTGATGTTGAAGTCCTTGACAATGTGTAACGCTTCTTCCTGTATAACAATTTGGTTGAACATCATTGCGCCACCCCACATACCTCCGCCTGGTGACAGCTTACGATCGAACAGAGCAGTTCTAAGCCCTGCTTTTGCCAGATAATAGGCTGCTACAATACCAGAAGGCCCACCACCAACGATGGCAACATCCAGTTGTAAATTACGCTGAAGTTTGTCGAAATAGGTACTAATAATACCTTTTGATACTTGTGTCTCAATCATAATAAATTTATATTTATGGATAATTGTTATTCTTTTGCTTATTCCTCACAGTTCTTGAGAGAATGACTAATACGTGCAGCACAGAAGTGTGGGCCGCACATTGTGCAATAGTTTGCATCAACAGAGTTGCTTGCTTTGTAATATTCAAGCGCACGCTCAGGGTCGAGTGCTAAGTTAAACTGGTCTTTCCAACGAAAGTCGTAACGTGCTTTACTCAACGCATTATCACGGATAGAAGCACTTGGATGTCCCTTTGCAAGGTCTGCTGCGTGGGCAGCTATCTTATAGGTGATGACACCTACACGTACATCTTCTTTCTCAGGTAGGGCAAGATGTTCCTTTGGAGTTACATAACATAGCATGGCTGTTCCGTACCATCCAATGAGAGATGCACCAATAGCAGAAGTGATATGGTCGTAAGCTGGTGCAATATCTGTGACAAGTGGACCTAATGTATAGAATGGTGCACCATGACACTTATCAATTTGTCGTTCCATATTCTCCTTGATTTTATGCATTGGAACATGACCAGGTCCTTCAATAAAAACCTGTACATTCTTTGCCCACGCACGTTCAACCAGTTCGCCCATCGTGTCAAGTTCGGCAAATTGAGCCGCATCATTCGCATCGTACGTACAACCAGGACGTAGTCCGTCTCCTAACGATATAGCAACATCATACCTTGCACAGATATCACATATATCATCAAAATGTTCATAGAGGAAACTCTCTTTCTGGTGTTCCTTGCACCATTTAGAGATAATACTACCACCACGACTTACGATACCTGTCAATCGATTGTCAGCAAGATGTATATTCTTTAATCGTATTCCACAATGGATTGTAAAATAATCCACTCCCTGCTCGCATTGTTCAATCAAAGTATCACGGAATATTTCCCAGTTAAGCACTTCAATCTTTCCATTAACTTTCTCAAAAGCTTGATACATAGGCACAGTCCCAACTGGCACAGGACAGTTACGAAGAATTCGTTCTCGTGTCTCATGAATATCCTTACCTGTAGACAAATCCATTAATGTATCGCAACCCCATTTACAACTCCACACAGCCTTTTCAATCTCTTGTTCGATACCAGAAGATGTGGAGGAATTGCCGATATTGGCGTTTATCTTTACCAGAAAGTTCGTCCCGATAATCATTGGTTCAGACTCTGGATGCTTTTTGTTAGCAGGTATTACAGCCCTCCCTTCGGCAATTTCCTTACATACAAACGCTGGAGTGATACGCGTGTCGATACCCAACTCCTCACAATTCATATTCTCTCTGATGGCAACGTATTCCATCTCCTCAGTTATAATACCCTGTTTGGCGAAATAGATTTGGGTCTCTCTTTCCCTACGTTTTACGACCCAAGGCTGTCGAAGTTTAGGCAGTCCGCGCTCTAAGTTGATATCAATGTTTGGGTCACTATAAGCTCCACTGGTATCATATATATACACTGGGGCGTTGCTTTCCTCACATCTTTCTCCTTTCTTGATAGTAACAGTAGGAGTAAGATGTACTTTCGCATTCCCACTTTAAGCTCAGGATAAAGTTTTCCACTTAGGTAAACCTTCTCAGAAGAAGGATAACTAAACTTGAATTCTGTTTTCATTTATTGCTTGATTTAAGTTCGTTAATAAATCTTTTCATTGTTGCAACCGGACTATTATCATTGTCAGCATTGAGAATTGCACCACTTACAGCTATCCCACTCACCCCTGTTTGCATTATATCTGACACGTCAGGTAGAAGGATTCCACCTATGGCAATGACAGGAAGGTTAATCCTGTACGCATTCATTTGCTCTATGATACGTTTGTAGCCATCTAACCCTAAAATCGGAGACAGCTTTTTCTTGGTAGTCGTAAAGCGAAAAGGACCGCAGCCAATATAGTCTGCCCCAGCTGAATTAATACGTTTAATATCCTCAAAAGTATTTGCTGTTCCTCCTATAATTCTATCCTTTCCAAGAAGACGACGTGCTTCATCGATAGGCATGTCGTTCTTACCAAGATGTACACCGTCAGCCCCTGTTCTTTCTACCAGTTCTACATAGTCATCAAGAATGAAAACAGCACCGTATTTCCTGCATAGTTTTCTCGTACTTTCTGCAGTCTTCAGAATCTCTTTTTCTGAAGCATCTTTCATTCGAAGTTGAATCCATCGGCATCCTCCTTCGAGTGCCATTCGAACACCATCTAAGTAATCATAGCGTTCATTGGCATGTGTAATAAACTGTATCATAAAGTTATTAGCTTTTCAGGATTAAACAAATAGTTAACAGGTCCGTGTCCTTCGCCTATATGAATATCCTTACCAGCTTCCAATGCTTGAGAAAGATAGTTCTTTGCAGCAGCTATAGCATCAGCTAAATCCAGTCCGCGTGCTATAAAAGAAGTGATAGCAGAGGATAGAGTACAACCTGTTCCATGTGTGTTTCGGGTGTCTATTGTCTTATGGGTGAAAGTTTGTACACCTCCATTAGTCGTATAAAGTCGATCTACCTTTCTATCTCCTTTCGCGTGTCCTCCTTTTATCAGAACAGCTTTACCGCCCAAACTCTGAATTCTTTGTGCTGCTATATCCATATCATCAATGGAATTTATTTTCATGTTAGACAATATTTCTGCCTCAGGAAGATTAGGAGTCAATAGAGTAGACATTGGAAGCAAAGAGTCACAAAATAGTTCCAAAGCATCTTGTTTCATAAGATTAAAGCCGCTTGTTGACACCATAATAGGGTCAATCACTATCGGGCACTTCGGATAATGCATTAAAGTATCAGCTATGGCATGTATAGTAGCACAGTCATTTACCATCCCAATCTTTACAGCATCAGGTTTTATATCGTCCATAACCGCCTTGATCTGATCTGCAACGATAAGAGGATTCACTCCATGAACAGCCTTTACACCTTTCGTGTTTTGCACAGTAATAGATGTAATAGCAGCCGCAGCATAGACACCCAAGGCTGACATTGTCTTTATATCTGCTTGTATTCCAGCTCCACCGCTACAGTCAGAGCCTGCAATTGTCAATGCACAAATATACCTCATTCAATATATCGGTTTGTAGAGGTACGCCAATTGCTATTTTTCAAAAGATAATACGAGATAGAAAACAGTCCCATTAATGACAAACAAAGTGTAAGTATAGAATGAGACAATCCCTGCGGCTGCATTATCAGCGTCAGGTTCTATGGGTATAATCTCAGCAACACAACCGTGAAGCACCCCTTGTTTCTTATTTTTAATCTGCTGACAAAAGTAAATGTTATTACTTAAATACAGAAATAGTTACATGACATTTAACTTATATTTAACGTTTAGCACGCTATATTATATAGCTCTGTTCCCTAATAAATGGACTATATTTGTTAATGTGTTGATGCCCCGCACATGTGGTGTTGATAGTAAACACCAATGGTGTTGAGTATGAAATGCCATGCTATAGGGAGTCAATGAGAAAGCAACTTATTGTTGCCATGCGTCAGATATACTCATTATTCCCTATTCTTGACCTTTTTATAGGAGTTTTCGATACAGATATTGCAGAAAAATATGTAATTTTGCACTTATATTAGCGTTAATCAACACACATATAAATTGTGAATAATTCTTCTACTATAAAGGGCTATGGTTATGCCAGCCTTTCTGCAATTACGTTCGGTACTATCCCGCTTTTCTCTATTCCAGTAATGGAGTCGGGAATGTTACTGCCGTCAGTGTTAATCTATCGTTTCGCCTTCGGTTGCCTTTTTATGATGGCTATCCTCTTATGGCGTAAGCAAAACCTGCATATACGATGGGGAGATGGACTCCGTATTATGTTCCTTTCGATCATGTATGCTGTGTCGGCTGTATGCCTCTTCAGCAGTTACGAATATATGCCTGGTGGTATAGCTACAACGTTGTTGTTCTCTTATCCCGTTTGGACAGAGATATTACTCATCCTTTTCTTTAACGAAAAACTTACAATTCGCATATCATTAGCTATTTTACTTGCTATTGCTGGCGTTGCTTTTCTCGGTGGAATAGGGCAGACAGATGGTATTAAGTCGATGTGGGGCGTTACGCTTGCGATGTCGTCAGGATTGCTTTATGCTATCTATATGGTACTTTTCCCTCACATGCGTATTCGTAAGTTACCTGCATTAAAGGTTAATTTCTATATCTTCTTTATGGCAATGTTGCTACTCATGCTTTATGCAACATTTACAACAGGAGGCGTACAGCGAATCTCTAACGCAGACTCTTTTCTTTCATTGATACTACTGGGACTGATTCCAACCACTATCAGTAATGTAACGTTAGTACGTTCACTCACTTTGATTGATTCTGCCAGTGTTGCTATCTTAGGAGCCTTTGAGCCACTCACTGCAATGACGATTGGAATTACACTCATGGGCGAACCACTTACGATATCTATTATCATTGGTTGTGTACTTATCATTACTTCCGTAATAATTCTTATCACAAAGGGTAAAACCTTACCTAATCCTCTTAGGAAATATGCCGAACATCAAGAATAAAAACATACTATGGCATCTTCTTGCCATTGCTATTGTTGCCGTATGGGGCACTACTTTTGTAAACACAAAAGTGCTTTATAACAGTGGGTTAACACCGTTGGAAATCTTTTTCCTACGCTTTGTTATTGCCTATATTTGTATATGGTTTATCTCGCCACGTCGGCTTTTTTCTCGTACATGGCGTGATGAATTAATTATGGTTTTATTAGGTATAACGGGAGGTTCGGTGTTCTTCCTTGCAGAAAACTATGCCGTGGGACTTACTTATGTCAATAACGTTAGTTTCATTGTTTGTACTGCACCACTGCTTACTGTGCTACTTGGTATTACCTTTGTGAAGAGTATTAAAGCAAGTTGGTCATTGATTCTCGGTTCGTTAATAGCCTTAATGGGTGTCGCTATCGTTATCTTCAATGGTAGTTTTGTCCTACATCTGAATCCTTGGGGCGATCTTCTCACGTTGTTGGCATCACTATGTTGGGCTGTTTATTCCTTACTAATGAAGAAGATATCAAACAGTTATTCTGCTGTTTTTATAACACGTAAGATTTTCTTCTACGGACTTGTAACGGTATTGCCAGCCTTTCTTTTTGACCCATGGACGGCAACCACCTCCATGCTCCTCACACCGAAAGTACTCCTAAATCTCTTGTTCCTTGGTCTTGTAGCGTCTTTCCTTTGCTTCGTTCTGTGGACATTGGTCATTGCGAAGATTGGTGCTATGACATCATCAAACTATCTATACCTTAACCCTATCACTACAGTAGCAGCCAGTGCTATCTTCCTCAACGAGCCAATGACAGCCATAGCGTATGTCGGGAGTGCGTTGATATTAATTGGTGTGGCGGTGTCGAATAAATAATAGTAGTATTTTGTAGATACTAACTATTAGATAAGAAACGGGTAGGGGAGCAAGTTCTCCTTTCTATTAGTCTGTCTTAAACTATATTGTCTTTCAATAATAACTTAGTCATAATATGAGAAAAATAGTATTGATTACTGGTGCTACCAGTGGAATTGGTGAAGCCTGTGCACGTAAGTTTGCACAAGGAGGGTATGATGTTATCATTACTGGGCGTAGAGCACAACTTCTTGCTAACCTAAAGAAAGAACTCGAAGCAGAAGGAGTGAGAGTGTTAGCACTTGCTTTTGACGTACGAAATCGTAATGCTGCAACTGCAGCTATCAACAGCCTACCACTTGAATGGCAGCAGATAGATGTCTTAATTAACAATGCTGGTTTGGCTCTTGGCTTAGAACCAGAATATGAGGGCAGCTTTGAGGATTGGGATACGATGATTGATACCAATATCAAAGGACTCTTAACCATGACACGCCTTGTTGTTCCAAGAATGGTAAAACGTGACAGTGGACATGTTATTAACATCGGTTCTGTAGCTGGCGATGCAGCCTATGCAGGTGGTAATGTCTATTGTGGTACAAAGGCAGCAGTAAAGACGATTACCGATGGACTCCGTATTGACCTTGCACATACCTCTGTACGTGTGACGAATGTAAAACCAGGATTGGTAGAGACCCACTTCTCTAACGTACGTTTCCATGGCAATGATGCTCGTGCTGATAAGGTATATGAAGGTGTTAAGCCACTTACAGGTGCTGATATAGCTGAGGTTGTGTTCTATGCTGCTTCCGCTCCTGCCCATGTTCAGATTGCCGAAGTGCTCGTCCTTGCTACGCATCAGGCAAACGGAAGTGTGCTACATAGAGACACATCAAAGTAAGTCTTTCTTTTCTACCTTGCATAAGGGTAGCATTTAATACAAAGAAGAGAGGACACTTCTACTTTTAAGAGTGATATAAGAAGATATATTAGTTATGGGAATACAAGTTTATAGTTTAATATAGATGTATCTAATAGACATATAAACTTATATTCCCATTTGTCTTATTCAATTCAAATTGGGGCTATAAACACTTACTTTTTAGAACAGACAGTGTTTGAATTTATTTTACATTAATCCTTAATCTCTTTATAGAAATTAGGTGAAAACACGCCGTTTTATTTATCTTTGTAACTATCTTGTTATCAATATGCTACAAGATTGCATAACAAAAGGTGCTTAATTGGACTTCAAAAGGGCGTTAGTAAGACCTCAAAAGGGCACCTTTTGCAAGCTAAAAGGGCGTCTTTTCAAAGCCAATTAAGCCTTGATAAGAATAGGGTTAGTGAAAAGTATTTACAAAGATGAGTGTTCTGTCTGCTGTAAAGGAATCTATTTTCCTATTATATCAATAAAGAGCATTGTATGCTAAAACCTTTTCTTAGAATGTTTATTATTCCTTAGACTTCTTCTCACGAGCAGTCTTAATTCTATCTTGAATCATCTGATAGTGTGAGATAGCATGTTTACGAGCATTGATAATCTGGAACCTATAGACAAAGCAGGTTGTCACAAAATAAACAGCTGCTTGTATCCATAACGCACGAACTTCTGGCAATATATCATCAATGGTTGCACCCATAGAGGCTATTCGTAAATATCCACGAACGCCAAAGGTGGAAGGAACAAGCCAACTAACACCCTGCCAACCACCAGGAATACTACTCTGTGGCCATGATGCACCCGTAAGGAAGAGGAATGGAATGGATGTAAAAACCACTAAAAGCATAACATTCTCGCGATAACGCACAAGACATGAAATAGTCATACCAAAGAAGATAACCGCTAATAGATATGGCAACAGAAGCCAAAAGAGGTCAGCAGGACGGGCAAGCATCGTGAAGTTAAACAAATGGGGTACAACCATTGATACGTATGCTGCCATAACACAATAAATCATGAAATAGCAAGAGAATTTACCAAGTACTATCTTCATAATTCCATTGTAGTGTTTACCGATAGGGACAAGGTCTTGGAAACGATTGTTTTCACGTGCTGTACCAGCCGATAAGCCAATTCCGAGAAGTAATGTCTGTTGTAGAATAAGAATCAACACACCAGGAAGAATAGCATTACCATAACCTCCCGTTGTATTAAAGATTGGCTCTGCATCTACTATCATTGGTTCGGTGCTAACCTCTTCATCTCTTTCTGTAAACGATAAAGAATGTTCTTTCTTTATGTCAGTACCCATTTCCATTGATACAGCTAATGCAGTCTGATAGATAGCCTTATAGGTAAGCATCAGACTCATGTCACAATACACACCCACATGAGCCTTTTCACCACGATGTAAAGTGCGGTCAAAATCACTTGGAAAGTAGAGTACACCATGGACAGCCTGTTTTCCCACCAACGCTTCAGCCTCTTGTAGATTATTACAATAGTAGGCAGCACGTACATCAGGCGATGCATCAAAGTTTTGAATAAACTCACGTGAAGATGAAGAATGAGATAAATCGACAATAGCTACAGGTACCTCACGCACTACCTCATTGTTATATATCCATGAGTAAAGTAGTGGATAGGCCAAAGGGACAAGGAGAAAGAACATTAATACCCCTTCGTCTTTAATCGTACTTTTTGTTTCCAACCACCATATATAACAAAGAGAAGAGAGAAAACCCAGCGGTCCTGAGCTTGCTTTCTTTTTATTAGTAGGCTTTGTTGTATTCTTTGTTTCTGACATAATTGACAATTTGTTAAACCCTCTCCTTTGAAAGATTATTTAATCAATAATGAGTAATATACAGAAATATAACACTTTATGGAACTTCCCCTTTGATAAGATTCTGTACATAAAATCATCCTTTATGACCATTAATGGATGACACTTGTATATCTTTATGGTATATACACATATTCAACCATCGCTCGCTTAATATTTCTAATCACAAGGATTGGCAGTGAGGCAAAAGCCACCAGTGCTACGACATTCACCCACGCATTTATCAATGGATAACCATTGAAGATACAGATCTGATAAATCATATAATAATGGCGCAATGGTATAATCTGTGCCAAGGCTTCAATCATACCGTCCATAGCAAAAAGTGGGAAGGTCGCACCACAGGCAGAGAAACCTACCACAGCCCAAAGAGAACATATACTCATTGACATTCGTAGAGAAGGCATTAATCCAAAGACAAAAACACCGAAGCCCTGAGATGACAACACAGTAAGTATGGCAAGGAAAATGATCATACCCAGACCACCTGGGTGTGGAAAGTTCAGATAGCCATAGACATACCATTCATATCCTAAGAATATGGTTAAGAAAATGAGTGTCTGTGGTAATAGCTTACCCATAAGGGCTACAAGAATATTATTTCCAGCCATAGACATCCACTCATTTGCTCTGCCAAACTTTAACTCGGTACCGATAGAGTATGCGGTAATAAGAAACATGAATAGCACCAGAATACCAGGAATCATAATACTACTCAAATAAATATTATAGTTCATCCAAGGATTACCAACCATGTGTACGTCGAGACCTATTGGCTGAATGATTGTTTTAATCTCATCAGGCGTCTTTCCAAGCATCTGCAACTTGGCTGCACCCACAGCTGCAGAACTAAGAGTAGTTACTGTCTTGAGGTCTTTGAAAATCATACCGCCCGCAACGAGTGTCACATTACTATAATAGAAAGAAACCTCAGGCTGCCGCTGAGAAATAAGTTTTGCCGTTGTTCCTTCTGGGATATAAAGAAAACCATATATCTCATTGCGTTGTATTGCCTTACGTGCTTCAGCTACATTGTTATAATGTCCTGCGACACGAGTACTTTGAAAACCATCCAACTGACGAATCATTGCACGTGTAACAGAAGTATTATCATAATCGACAACACCACATGGAAGCTTCTCTGGCTGCCCAGTACTCATCAAAGAAGTAAAGAAGAAGATGATAACAAGGGGGAATACCACCATACAACAGATGTAGATGGGGTTATGTATCATCAATCCAACTTCACGAGCAGAGAGATTAACAATCCTTCTTATGTATAAGAATAATTTCTTCATTATAATTAAAAAAGTCTCCTCAACTCCCTCTATAAGGGGATATTATGTGAGGAGAACTGCCTTTAAATGTATTTGTTGATGGTCTTTAAATAATGAAAGTTTACCATCTTATTAGTAAAGTAAGCCCCTCAGTCTTTGGTGTTAAGCCTTAGCACCATTGGTGTTAGCCATCAGCACCACATGTGTTTACTATTAGCACATCTATAGAAGATGCTAAGAGAGGTCTATTTTAGCCATTATTGGACAACTGATTGTTACTTAAATAACCAATTTTATCCCGTTAGGCAACTCCCCTCCTTTGGAGGGGCTGGGGGAGGTACTACTTCTTTATTATCAATGACATACCAGGCTTTAAACCCTCAACCTTCTTTGTTGGTTTTGCCTTTACTTGGAATGTCTTTAAATCATACTGTCCATTGGTCTTAGTGGCCTTCCATACTGCGTAAGAACCTTTATCTTTTAAGGAGGTTACACGTAGTTCGATGTCCTTATCAAGAGCAGGAGCATAAGCTTTTAATACTGTTCCAACCTTCATATCCTTGAGTTGATCCTCACGAACATTAAAGGTTCCCCATATATCATCAACCATTGAGATACTCATAATAGGACTACCTAAGCCAACAAGTTCGCCCACCTTTGGATAGATTGTTTCAACCTCTCCGTCTGCTGTTGCACGCTGTACAGTCTCTTTCAATACTGAACGAACAACTTCAACAGCTGAACGAGCTGCCTGAGCCTGCTTTCTTGCAGCTTCTTTTGTCTCACGCTGCGCACCATTTTTAGCAAGTTCCCACTGCGACTTAGCAACCTGTACACCAGCCTTTGTTGCCTCGTATGCAGCCATTGCCTCGTCACGTTTCTGTGCACTCAGGACACCTTCATCATAGAGTCGCTGCATACGGCCATAAGTCTTTTCGGCAATACTATTTGCAGCAATAGCTTGCTGATAAATCTGATAAGCACTTTCAACAGTTTCGCGACGTGTAGGACCTTCTGCTAAAGCACTCAAAGCATCTGTTGCACCAGCCGCAGCTTCAGCCACTTTCTCTTGTGTACTTGCTTCAGGGATAGCCAATGTTGCAAGAACATCTCCCTTGTGAACAAAGTCACCCTCCTTCACCTTAATATCTGTGATACGACCAGGAAACTTGCAAGCTACACGATATTCACTCACTTCTACTTCTCCTTGTATGGTCTCTTCTGTGCGATCAATGGTGAAATAACCAATAACGGCTACAATAACTACAACCGAAACAAAGCCTAACACGGCTAATAGAATGTTGTTATGTTGTGATTTTGCTGACATATTGTTGAGATTTGATTTTTATATGTTAAGTATTTTATTCTTGTAAAATGAGTCTTTAAGATATGAATTTATGACTTACTAATGCTTCATGAAGTTCAAGTCCCAAAGTTCAAACTTTAGTTATAGACCACCAAGAGCCTTTTGTAATCCAGTCTGTGCTAACTTGACGCTAATCTCTGCATCAATGATTGCTATGCGTGAAGTCTGCCAAGCAGTCTGAGCAGCCATGACTTCTGTAACCGTCATAACGCCCTCCTTAAAGCCTACATTTGCACAACGTAGATTCTCTTCTGCTGCAGCCATATTCTTATGAGATGTAGCAAGTTGCTTGTTAGCATCCTTAAGACGAAGTCTGTTTTGCTCTATCTCTAAGTCAATTTTCTTACGTACATCATCCATTTCTAACTGTGCAATACTTGTAGCTGTCTTGCTTGCGCGTACCTTATATTTGTTTTCTCCCCAAGTCCATACTGGTACTTGAACTGTTATTCCTATGTTCCATAAATCTGTAAAACGCTTCTGAAAACCATTAAAGAGATTCGGATTAGAGACGGAATAACCTGCTGTAAGAAGTACATGAGGCATATTCAGCGAACGAATAAGTTTGGTATTCTGTATGCTCAAATCAACTGCATTTTGCAAGAGACGTAACTCTGGACGAGCTTCGTTAAGCCCAGTAGTATCTGAAGAAGAGACAGTGTAGTTATCAAATTGTGTAGAAGGAGTAGGAGGGAGGTCGACATCACCTTCATCCGAGAGCAAGATATCACCATTAACTCAAGACCACAAAGCTCACACAATGCCATCTTTGCCAATGAAACACCACTTTGAATACGAGCAATTTGCATATCAGCAGTATTAACAGCAACCTCAACCTTCAATCCATCAGCTCGAGTAGCAACACCCTCGCGTATCATCTTCTTAACATCTTCATTAAGCTTTTGTGCTAAATCACGATAGCGAGTTGCCAACGCTTCTTTCTTCTTTAAGGAGATTGCCAACCAGTAAGCATTATCAACTCCATAGAGTACTAACTGTCGCTTGAGGCTGATATTGTTCTGCGCAACCTGCTCACCTATAGCCGCCATATCGTTAGCTGCCTTGATAGCACCACCCATATAAATAGGTTGGTTTACAACAATACCACCAGCATAGACATTCTTCGTATTAGAACGAAATGCGTCATTGATACTTTGTCCGATATTATTTCCTGCCTGAGTGAGCGGTGTCGCAACATTGCTAAAGAGCTGACCAAGTTGCTGAGCCATCTGTGGACTAAGAATACCCTGCTGTGCTAATGAAGTAAGATTCTGACCGATCTGCCCCCCTAACTGCCCAAAGGTATTTGTTCCAAGATTGCTAAATGCATTCTTCTGATCATCGCTGAGAAGTGATATCTCACGTGAAAAGTGCTGATAACCAGCGAGCGCATCAACACGTGGCAGATATTTTGTCTTAGCTGCCTTACGTGTGTTTTCTGCCACTTCTACTGTCATACGTGAAACTTGTAGCTGGCGATTATTCTGTAAAGCCAGCTCACGACACTTCTGCAGAGAGTACACCTCCTGTGCATGAATGCCCAAGGTGAAACCCAATAACATTGCTATGCTGAATAACTTTTTCATTGTTAAATGCCTCTAAAAATATCTTTTGCAAAAGTAGCTTTTTTATATTGATTAACAAGGAAAGGTAGGAAGATAATCATTAAAATACAAAAATATGCCTATTTTTAGGGAAATATAGAACAACTTTGGAAATAAATGTTTAACTTTGCAGGATAGGTTTGTATAAAATACAAGTACGAAAACATTTCATACAGTGAACAAAAACAATTTCTTTTATCGTGCATTTGACCTCTATTATGATGGTTTCCGGCACATGACATTAGGTAAAAACGCTCTGGACAGTGATAATAGTTAAGTTGGCTATTATGTTCCTTGTGTTAAAGATATTCTTCTTTCCAAACTTTTTGAAAGAGAATGCGGAAAAAGGAAAAGAAGGTGATTTCATTGAGCAACAGCTGATGAAAAGATAATTTCTTTCAACTATTTTCACTACTTTGTTACCAATAGCAAATATTCAATTCTTAACATTTTAATAAATAACAACAAACAATGGAAAACCTACTTTTAGCCATTGATCCAGGAACTGTTGACTGGTCACGTGCACAGTTTGCACTGACAGCCATCTATCACTGGCTTTTCGTTCCCTTGACACTGGGCTTAGCTGTCGTAATGGGAATCATGGAGACTTGTTATTATCGCACCCGAAAGGAGTTCTGGCGTACTGCAACTCGTTTTTGGCAGCGATTGTTTGGTATTAACTTTGCCATGGGTGTTGCCACAGGTATCATCCTTGAGTTCGAGTTTGGAACTAACTGGAGCAACTATTCTTGGTTCGTTGGTGACATCTTTGGTGCACCACTTGCCATCGAAGGAATCTTGGCTTTCTTTATGGAGTCAACATTCGTTGCTGTGATGTTCTTCGGTTGGAACAAAGTTTCAGCGGGCTTCCACCTCGCTTCTACATGGCTCACTGGTTTGGGAGCAACGCTCTCAGCATGGTGGATTCTTGTTGCTAATGCGTGGATGCAGTATCCTATCGGTTGTACCTTCAACCCAGATACGATGCGTAATGAGATGACCTCATTCCTCGACGTTGCGCTGAGTCCATTTGCAATTGACAAGTTCACACACACCATTACTTCTTCTTGGATATTGGGTGCAGCATTCACCGTTGGTGTAAGTTGCTGGTATCTGCTTCGCAAGCGTCACATTGAACTTGCAAAGGAAAGTATCAAAGTGGGTGCTGCTGTTGGTCTTGTAGCTTCTCTTTTAGCAGGCTCTACAGGTCACAACTCTGCATACATGGTAGCACAGGCACAGCCTATGAAGCTTGCTGCAATGGAAGCTCTCTATGAGGGTGGTACTGACCAGAGCCTGACTGCAGTTGCTTGGGTGAACCCATTTGAGCAGCCTGATTACATGAATCAGTCTGAACCTCCTATGCGAATAGCTGTTCCAAACATGCTTTCTATTCTCGCTACAAAGGATGCTCATGGTTATGTTCCAGGTGTAAAGGAAATTATTAATGGTTATCAGAAGCCAGATGGCACTGTAGAACCTTCGTTGAAGGAGAAGCAGGAGCGTGGTCGCAATGCCATCCAAGCACTTAAAGACTATCGTGCAGGAAAGAACAAAGAGTCTAATCTCAAAGTTCTTGAAAAAGATATGAAGTACTTCGGCTATGGATATATTAAAGATGCAGAACAGATTGTACCATTCATCCCTGTTAACTTCTGGTCATTCCGAATCATGGTTGGCCTTGGCTGTTTCTTCATTCTTATCTTTGCAGTGATGTTGTTCGTTGTTTACAAGAGAGATATTACTCGTCCACGCTGGTTGCAGAGAGTAGGTATTGCACTCATCCCATTAGCTTTTATTGCAAGTGAGTGTGGATGGCTTGTTGCCGAATTTGGCCGTCAGCCATGGACAATCCAGGATATGCTTCCAACATGGGCAGCAGTGAGCGACCTCTCAAGTGGTGGTATCGCATTCACCTTCTTCCTCTTCCTTGTTCTCTTTACTGCAATGTTGACAGCTGAAGTTAGTATTATGTGTAAGCAAATTAAGAAAGGACCAGAACTATGACATACGATTTTCTGCAACACTACTGGTGGTTCATCATCTCACTTTTAGGTGCGCTACTTGTCTTCCTGCTGTTCGTGCAGGGTGCAAACTCAATGATTTTCCAATTGGGTAAGACAGAAGAAGAGCGCCGTATGCTCATTAATTCAACAGGTCGTAAGTGGGAGTTTACCTTTACAACACTCGTAACATTCGGTGGAGCATTCTTTGCTTCTTTCCCATTGTTCTATAGTACCAGTTTTGGTGGTGCTTATTGGGTGTGGGTATTGATTCTCTTCACATTTATCATTCAGGCTATTAGCTATGAATTCCAGAATAAGGCAGGTAACCTCTTTGGTGTTCGTACCTTCCAGACTGGATTGATTGTTAATGGTATTCTTGGTCCATTGCTCTTAGGTGGAGCTGTTGCAACCTTCTTTACAGGTTCTAACTTCATCGTAGAGAAAGGTAACATTACTGACTTCATGCAGCCTGTTATCTCTCATTGGGCAAATGGTTCACGTGGACTTGACGTACTGCTCAATCCTTGGGTAGTTATCTTTGGTATTTCTGTAGTATTCCTTGCACGTATCCTCGGCACACTCTATATTAATAATAATGTGAACGATGACATTATCCGTGGACGTGTTCGCAAGCAGTTGCTCGTTAACACAGTTCTTTTCTTACTGTTCTTCTTGCCTTTCCTTATTGTAACATTGGTAGGCGAGGGCTACGCAGTAAATGAAGCTGGCGTTATCGTTATGGAACCAATGAAGTATCTGAACAACTTATTAGCAATGTGGCCATTAGCTATCATTCTGCTTGTAGGTGTTGTTCTCTTGCTTTTCGGAATTGTCAAGACCATTCTTAAGGCAGCGTATATTCGTGGTATCTGGCCTGCTGGTATTGGTGTTGTATTGGTTGTTTTGGTTCTCTTCCTCATTGCAGGATGGAACAATACAGCTTACTATCCATCAACAGCCGACCTACAGAGCTCATTGACACTTCAGAACAGCTCTTCAAGTGAGTTCACATTAAAGGCTATGTTCTATGTTAGCTTCCTTGTTCCATTCGTTTTGGCATACATTGTTTATGCTTGGCGTGCAATCGACAAGAAGGCTATTGATCGTAAGGAAATTGCTGAGGACGACCACGCTTACTAAGTTTTAGTCTTCTTTTTCTATACAGATAAAAGCCTATGGGGGTGAGAGAAGTTTCTATTTATGAGTTTCTCTCACCCCTTCTTCTTATAGAAAGAAGTACTAAACTTCATTTCAACTCAGCTTGTTCATTAGATAACAACCCTCACTTTTTACAAAAACCAGATAACTTGCGCGATTGAAATATATTTACAAATATTTCTATAAAAAGTACTTTTAAAGTCAAAAAACGACCACTAAAAATCACACTTGCAACTATCAGTCAATCAGCAGATTACAAAGTTCGAATGCAAAAGGTGCTTAATTAGCTTCTAACTAACGCCCTTTAAGGCTTCAATTAAGCCTTAGTTAGAGGTCAATTAAGCCTTAATTGAATCCTTATTGGGCGTCTTTTATTTTGCGTGTTTAGAATTATCTTTACAAAATAGCAACTTTGCGTCGTATCAATCAAAATGGAATTAAAAAAATAAAGTTCAAATTCCGATTTATAGAATATGTTTTATATCTTTGCAGAAAATAGTTGTATGAATTTGAAGATAAAGATATTAGTTTTATTGATTACTCTATTTCTCTTTGGTGGTTGTTCTTCAGAAGTAAACTATAGTAGTCAAATAATAAACTACGATTTTAATCAATTAGATGGTGTCTTAATCTATAATAGAGATATTGACGTGACCATTTTTGAGCTATTTAGGGTAAAGGGGAGTGGTCTTGTGTTTGTAGATAACCAGTTGAGAATAACTAAAAAGCCAAAGAACTATCCCTTACAGGATAACGAGATAATTAAGTTTCTTAAGGCTTATAAGAAATTAAACCTATCGTATTGTTGCATAGATAATGGGAAGATAATAAGAGTGATTTCTAATGGTATTGACTATATAAAAATAAATAAAGACTATAATGACAAAAGATACCTTTTCGACTCGCATAAGCAAGAATATGAATATATAGGCAATGATTGGTATGTAAAGAAGATGTAAATACCATAGACAAAAGAAAAATGAAACAGAGATTATTATTTTATACGGTATGGATTGCCATTTTCCTATGCATATCGATTTTGATTCTTTTCATAACTGCCATAACACAAGGCTATTTTCCATATCTAAATTTGCTGATATACGTACCAATGATTATACTTTCATCTGCCTCCTTTGCAGTCATCTTTGAAGACAAATGGTGGGTAAGTCTAATTGAAGGTATGGTCACAAGTCTGCCAGCTCTTTACCTATTCTCTTTTATTTAAATACCTTTAATTGTAGAAAAGTGAAAGAACATTCTTTCTACTTCTCTTTATTACCCTCTACTTCACCAATTTTTCGTGAAGAATTATCAGCTAACACGTCGTTGACTATGTTAGTAAGCTGCTCTTTCAATTCGTTAATAAATTGAGAAGCATCATACTTTTTAGCTTCAATATCACGAAGTTTCTTTTCCCAGATACCCGTCAATTCGGCTGACGTAAGAAGTTTCTCGTGAATAGTATCAATCAGTGCAATACCTGTCTCAGTTGCTTCTATATTCTTTCTTTTACGACGAATATAATGGCGTTTGAAGAGCGTCTCAATAATACCTGCACGTGATGAAGGGCGTCCGATACCATTCTCCTTCATAGCAGCACGCAGGGTTTCGTCCTCAACAAACTTACCAGCTGTTTCCATTGCACGAAGCAAAGAGGCCTCAGTGTAATGTTTTGGAGGGGTTGTTTGCTTTTCGGTAAGAGTAGGGGTGTGCGGTCCTGATTCCCCTTTCTTAAAGGTAGGAAGTAGAGGAGAGGTTGTAGCAGTTCCTTCTTGACTGTCATCTGATGGAGTAGAGGAGGAGCCTGCAGGGGTATCAGTGCAAACTCTCCAACCCAAATCCAATATTTCTTTACCAGAAACCTTAAACTCTATCTCGTCAACATTACCTAATACTGTTGTCGTAGAGAACTTGCAATCGGGATAGAAAGCAGCGATAAAACGACGCGCAATGAGGTCGTACACCTTTTGCTCAGCATCTGTCAGTCCTTGTGGTAGTACACCTGTCGGAATAATAGCATGGTGATCTGTCACCTTTGAGGAATCAAAGACGCGTTTTGTCTTAGGCAATGGCTTGCCACCCAACGTCTTCACGATATCAGCATAAGGCTTTTTACCCGCAAAGGTAGTCTGAAAGAGTCCGTTCATTATCTGCGGACACTTCGGATAGATATCATCAGAGAGGAACTGTGTGTCAACACGTGGATAAGTTGTAAGTTTACGTTCGTAGAGAGTTTGAATCGTATTGAGTGTCATCTCAGCAGAGAATCCAAACTTACGATTACAATCTACCTGCAGAGAGGTGAGATCATAAAGTTGTTTAGGCTGTTCTGCCCCTTTCTTTTTTACTACACTTGTAATTGTAAAAGGCTTTCCTTCTATCGTTGAGAAGGCTTTTTCGCCTTCTTCTTTAGAGGTGAATTTACCCTTTGTTGCCGTAAACTGCGTATCACGATAAACTGTAGCTAATACCCAATAAGGCTCTGGCTTAAAGTTATCTATCTCTTTTTGTCGCTGTACGATGAGTGCCAAGGTTGGTGTCTGTACTCGACCAATTGACAGAACCTGACCTCTACCATAACTATTGTTTCCATACTTTAATGTATAAAGGCGTGTGGCATTCATTCCTAACAGCCAATCACCAATTGCACGAGACAATCCTGCGAGGTAAAGTGGTTGATATTGCTCTTGTTCCTTTAAGTTGGCAAATCCCTCACGAATAGCTTCATCCGTCATCGAAGATATCCAAAGACGCTTCACAGGACATTTCACACCAGCCTTTTGCATTACCCACCGCTGAATTAATTCACCTTCCTGACCAGCGTCACCACAGTTGATAATCATCTCAGCCGACTGGTAAAGCTGCTCAATAACTGCAAACTGCTTCTTGATACCTTCGTCCTCAATGAGTTTTATACCAAAGCGTGGAGGTATCATTGGCAATGCAGCGAGACTCCAATATTTCCAGTTCGTAAAATAATCATTAGGTTCCTTCAACTCACAAAGGTGGCCGAAGGTCCATGTTACTTGGTAATTATTGCCCTCCATATAGCCGTTACAAGCCTTGTTGGCACCAAGGATTCGAGCTATATCTTTAGCAACACTGGGTTTCTCTGCAATGCAAACTATCATACAATTTCTTCTTAGTTTTAAGCCATTTTACCTTTGCAAAGGTAAGAAAAATATTCTTTGTTAAGGATTAAACTTATTTTATTCCCTGTCTTTTTTGTGATTTTCCTATGCACTCTAAGTAATTTTATCTAAATTTGTAGCATAGAAACGAACAAGAAAAGATAAGATTATGAGAGTTGGTCTCTTTATTCCATGTTACGTCGATGCACTTTTTCCACAAGTAGGCGTAGCAACTTATAAGCTTTTGACAAAGCTAAAAATAGATGTTGTCTATCCCGAACATCAGACTTGTTGTGGTCAACCAATGGCAAATGGTGGCTTTCAGCGTATGTCAAATCACCTTGCTGGACGTTTTGAGGATAAGTTTAAAGACTTCGATTATATCGTAACACCGAGTGTATCTTGTGCTGCTTTTGTGCGGGTTAATTACCCACAAATACTCGATCATGAGTGTCAGACACCTAAGAAAACAATGGAGTTGGTAGAATTCTTACATGATGTTCTGAAGGTAAAGGAACTTCCTGGAAGTTTTCCTCATGTCGTGTCTGTTCATAACTCTTGTCATGGTGTACGTGAATTAACGCTTAGTACACCTTCTGAATTCCAAGAGAAACCTGTAAATAAGATAGTTGAATTATTGAAACTCAAGGAAGGTATCACGGTTAAAGAACCTGATCGCAAGGATGAGTGTTGTGGTTTTGGTGGTATGTTTGCTGTTGAAGAACCTTATATCAGCACTGCCATGGGTAATGATAAAGTGAAACGTCATATGGATACTGGAGCAGAGTTTATCACTGGTTCGGATAGTTCATGCTTAATGCACATGCAGGGTGTAGCAGGAAAGAACCACTATCCTATCAAGTTCATGCATGTAGCTGAGATCTTAGCTGCAGGTTTATGATATTTATATAAAGGTTATAAAAGACAAAAGAGTTATGTCAACATATCATTCTAAAAAAGCAAAAGAGTTTCTGAAAAACCCTAAGAAGGTTGAACGACATGACCGTACATTTTGGTCATTACGTCAGAAAAGAGATGCTGCAGCGGCAGAGCTACCAGAATGGGAGGATTTACGTGAACATGCAAGTCGAATAAAAGAGCATACAGCAACCCATTTAGCAGACTATTTAGAGCAATTCTCTAATAGTTTGGAACGTAATGGTGTTATTGTTCATTTTGCAAAAGATGCACAAGAGTTTAATGAAATGGTTTATGGGATACTTGAATCTCATAAAGTAAAGAAACTCGTTAAATCTAAATCAATGCTGACCGAGGAATGCGAAATGAATCCTTATCTGATAAAGAGAGGAATCAATGTCGTTGAATCCGACCTTGGTGAGCGTATCCTTCAACTCATGCACTTGAAGCCTGCGCATATAGTTATGCCTGCTATTCACTTGACTCGTGATGAGATAGGAGAGATGTTTGAAGAGAAAGGAATCTCTAAAGAGAAAGGAAATCATGACCCTGCTTATCTTACACGTTGCGCACGTGAAGATTTGCGTGGTGATTTTATGGATGCAGATGCAGGATTGACGGGTTGTAACTTTGGTATTGCTGCCACAGGAGATTGCGTTGTCTGCACTAATGAAGGTAATGCTGACATGTCAACTTCAGTACCTAAATTACATATTGTTGCCATGGGTATTGAGAAAGTTATTCCTGATTATGATTCGTTGGCAGTGTTCCAACGCTTATTAGCACGCAGTGGAACAGGGCAACCATCAACAGCCTTTACCTCTCAATTTCGTAAGGCACGACCAGGAGGTGAGATGCATGTAATATTAGTAGACAATGGTCGTAGTGACATGATTGCTAATAAAGAACATTGGATGACACTGAAGTGTATTCGATGTGGTGCATGTATGAATACTTGCCCAGTCTATCGTCGTTCAGGAGGTTATTCATATAGTTACTTTATTCCAGGTCCTATTGGAGTTAATCTTGGTATGCTAAAGAATCCAAAACAGCACAGTGGTAATGTTTCTGCATGCTCATTATGTTTGAGTTGTGATTGTGTTTGCCCTGCAAAGGTAACTCCTGGTAGTCAGATTTATCGATGGCGTCAAAGCCTTGAGAGATATGGTACAGAGAATAAAGAAAAGAAAGTGATGGCAGAAGGAATGAAAGTTGTTTACGAAAACTATCATATTTATGATGCTTTACTTCGTAATTCATCAGTAGCCAATCACATACCAGAATCGCTAATGGATATAAAGCTTAATCCATGGAGCATTGGTCATACAATGCCAAAGTTTGCGAAAAAGCCTTTCCATGTCATATTTAAGAACGCAATGGAGGAATTGAAGCATGAATAAAGAAGATTTATTTAGCAAATTACGACGTAATACAAAAGAACAGTTTGATATGCCTGAGAAGCCTATTGAGGGTATTAAATATCAAGATGTAGTACAGCAATTTATCGAGATGAGTCATATTGTAGGCTGTGAAGTCATTGAAGCGAAGGCAGAAGATGATATCAATGCACTGATACAAAAGGCTTATCCTGATGCTAAGATATTGGCTTCAAGTGTAAAAGGAATAAAGGCAGACCTTAATCCTGACACTGTTTCAAAGGCACAAGACCTTAATGGAACAGATGTAGGTATCATTCAGGGAGAAATTGCTGTAGCAGAGAACGGATGTGTATGGGTACCACAAACAATGAAAGAAAGAGTTGTTTGTTTCATCTCAGAGAACCTTGTAATCCTCGTTCAACGTAACAATATCGTCAATAATATGCATGAAGCATATAAAAAGATTAACATGACAGACTATGGTTACGGATGTTTTATATCCGGTCCAAGCAAAACAGCCGATATAGAACAAGCACTTGTTATGGGAGCACAAGCAGCACGTGGAGTCACAGTTATCATAAAGGGATAAACGTTAATTTTGTCAAAAACATAAATATAACGTATTGTTAGGAGAGGTTTACGACTTTTTTTATTAACTTTGCAAGGAGAAAAAGAAAGTTAAAAATATAACTGATTTTTAATAAACATATAAGTTATGAAGATTGAAAAAGTACATGCTCGCGAGATTATGGACTCACGTGGCAATCCTACAGTTGAAGTAGAGGTAACTCTCGAAAATGGTGTAATGGGTCGTGCAAGCGTTCCATCTGGTGCTTCTACCGGTGAGAACGAGGCTCTGGAGCTTCGTGATGGCGACAAGAACCGTTTCTTGGGTAAGGGTGTTCTCAAGGCTGTTGAGAATGTAAACAACCTTATCGCTCCAGCTTTGAAGGGTGACTGCGTGCTGAATCAGCGTGCTATTGACTACAAGATGCTTGAACTCGATGGTACTCCTACTAAGAGTAAGCTCGGTGCTAACGCTATTCTCGGTGTTTCTTTGGCTGTAGCTCAGACTGCTGCTAAGGCATTGAACATTCCATTGTATCGTTATATCGGTGGTGCAAATACTTATGTATTGCCAGTACCTATGATGAATATTATCAACGGTGGTGCTCACTCTGATGCTCCTATCGCATTCCAGGAGTTTATGATTCGCCCAGTAGGTGCTCCTTCTGAGAAGGAAGGTATCCGTATGGGTGCTGAGGTATTCCACGCACTTGCTAAGCTTTTGAAGAAGCGCGGTCTCTCTACTGCAGTAGGTGATGAGGGTGGTTTCGCTCCTAAGTTCGATGGTATCGAGGATGCACTCGATTCAATCATTCAGGCTATCAAGGACGCAGGCTATGAGCCAGGCAAGGATGTTAAGATTGCTATGGACTGTGCTGCTTCTGAGTTCGCTGTATGCGAGGATGGTAAGTGGTTCTATGACTATCGTCAGTTGAAGAATGGTATGCCAAAGGATCCTAATGGTAAGAAGCTTAGTGCTGATGAGCAGATTGCTTACCTCGAGCACCTTATCACAAAGTATCCTATCGACTCTATCGAGGATGGTCTTGATGAGAACGACTGGGAGAACTGGGTTAAATTGACATCTGCTATCGGTGATCGTTGCCAGCTCGTTGGTGATGACTTGTTCGTAACTAACGTTAAGTTCCTCGAGAAGGGTATCAAGATGGGTGCAGCTAACTCTATCCTTATCAAGGTTAACCAGATTGGTTCTTTGACAGAGACTCTCGAGGCTATCGAGATGGCTCATCGTCATGGTTATACAACTGTAACTTCACACCGTTCTGGTGAGACTGAGGATACAACTATTTCTGACATCGCTGTTGCAACAAACTCTGGTCAGATTAAGACTGGTTCTATGTCTCGTACAGACCGTATGGCTAAGTACAACCAGCTCATCCGTATTGAGGAGGAACTCGGTGCTTGTGCTAAGTACGGCTACACTAAGTTGAAGTAAATCATTTAATCACTTGTGTGATTAAATGAAATTCTATAGAGTAGGGGATAATTGCTTATAATAGTGATTATCTCCTATTTTTATTGTTTGTAGTTATGGTGAATGTCATTGGGATTCCCATAACATAAATAGATTTCTGGCTTATATAATAATTTATTAATGTATAAGCCAATGTCTTATAGCAATAAAATAATTAGAATTTTAGTACTTTCGTCGTGTAAAAAACTTTACACTAATTCTTGAAAATATCGAATTATAATGCTCAAAAATACCATTCTGGACGTCCTTTGTAAGTAATTAGACATCAATAAGTTACAATACAGCAAAAGAAAAGGTGCTTAATTGGACTTCAAAAGGGCGTTAATAAGGTTGCAAAAGGGCGTCTTTAGCAAGTCAATTAAGCCTTAATTGACATCTAATTTATCTTCAATTAAAAAGCAATGGACGAAAATTATTTACAAAGATATTTTAATTAGGTTAATATGACATGATATTTAGAAACGATTTATTTCTTAAGTTTTAAAGTTATTCATTTTAATTTGAAGCTGTTTTTCTGTTTCTTATTTTCTCATTTTAAATTATTTGTATAGTTTCTGTTGTGCAAACAAACTTACTTTCTCTTTGATAACTAATTTTCTAAGTAAGAATATAACTAACGCCTAATGGTTTTTAATATCTCTTCATATGCTTAACATATAATGAACATTATGATAAATAAATAGTTTATTATTCGAAACTAAAAATTAAAGATAAAGAAAATCTACCCTTGTTCTCTTGTTACAAACTTTCAAATATCGTGAAAGTTAGAGTAAAATTTGATTATAGGAAAGAGTGAATAATTTTGCTTATAAGACACTAAAAGTATCGTTTAATTTATTAGTATAAAAACCTATTCCTTCAAATACTAAGAATATATTGTGATTGATCTCAGTATCTATTCGAATATGATTATACAAAAATCCCTATCCCACCCTCGTCAAATATATTATAGTCAGCTAATGGTAATGCTATATGCAAAATGCAAAGTACACCGTACCAGTCCTTTTAGACATTATATGCTGGGAAATGCAACCTGCAATTAAATCCTCAGAAACCCCGTACTCTGATGTAATGTTGTTTTTAGCTCACACCTACAACATAATGAGACTACACCTAAAAATATTTCTATAATTTCTTACTTTCTTTATAGAGTTTATTCAATTAATTCTGTTGTGAAGTTTAATGTCTGTATCTTCATATCAAGCTCACGTAATTGCTTAGACAAGTCATCTATCTTTTTACCTAAGGGCTTGATATCTATTGTTGTTACCATTTTTATTTCAGAACGGCTGTATCGTTCCTGAGATTCTGATGCCTTGTTGAAGATTTCACGAAGTGACGTAATACGCATAGAGAGAATATCACGTTCTGCCATCATTTCTGTTATAGTACGCCCTTCGCTAATAGTATTCATGTTAGTCTTGTTAATCTTGAATATTAAAGCAAAAAGTGTATTCAGACAGGCATCCATTTCTTTCATTAATTCCTTTGGTTCTTCAGAAGGCACATCACCTTCCTGTACACGAACATTATTTAGCACTCGACTTTTAAGTTGCTCTATCCTTTTTTGCGTATCCTTACGGATTGCTAATGCTTCTGCTAATTTCATTGCTATATATTTTTATTATTCTACTATATTCTGACTCTTCTTACGTGCTTCATCAAACTTTGCTTTCATTGTAGGATTCATGTGCGTTAGCCTACGTATAGTAAGATCGTCTGTGTCTTTATTAGCAAGACGAAGATTATTCTCACTACTTAAAAGTTCCTCACGTACCTTTTGAAGTTTTATAATTGTAGCATCAATATCCTTAATGGCATCATTAAACTTCTTTGATACCATCTCATAATGGCGACCAAACTTAGTTCTGAAGTCTTCTATTTTATTTTCAAAGTTGGTAACATCCACCTCTTTACTCTGTGAAAGGATAAGCTGCTTCTTATATTCTAAACTCTTCTTTGATGTTTGCACAAGAAGATTGATAAATGGAACAAAGAACTGTGGACGTATAACGTACATCTTTGGATAAAGATGACTCTTATTTACAATACCTGTATTATAAAGTTCATTATCAGCTTCAAGAAGACTAACTAAAACAGCGAACTCACAACCTTTCTTCCTGCGGTCATCATCAAGCTTCTTCAAGAAGTCATCGTTCTTATGTTTGGTAGCAGTAGTATCCATTTCATTTTTCATCTCAAACATGATAGAGATATACTCTGTACCATCTTCTTCCGCGCGAAATATAAAGTCACCCTTTGTTCCATCACTCGCATCATTATCTTTCTCAAAGTATGCAGTAGGCATCATTGGACGAATATACTGATCGAACTCAATGCTACAATGCTGCTCAAGTGTTTCACCAACCATTTTGGTAGACATCTTGGTTTTCAAGTCTTTATAGTAGTCTACTAAATCCTGCTTCATACGAAGTTCATTCTCATGATGCTTGATGAGTGACGCCTCATGAAGTTGCGCTTCACGCTTCTCTAATTCTGCAGTAGAACGAAGTTGAGAGATTTCTGTATCCTTTGCTTGAACCTCCTTCTGAGCTTTACTTCGTTCTTCCATTATTGCAAGCTGCAATTTATTATCACTCTGTTCTATTGCAGAGTTGAGTTTAGAAATCTGCTGGTCTTTCTCAGCCAAAGCAATCATCATATCATTCCTTTTCTGAGCGGCAACATTCTCTAATTGCGTCTTGAGAACTTCGATTTCAGCCGAGAATGCACTCTTCAACTTTATAAGTTCACTTTCCTTCTCACTCTTCAGTCGTTCAATCTCAGCATCTTTGGCACCAAGTTCAAGTTCTTTCTTGGTGAGCTGGTGTTGGAAGGATTGTTCTGTCTTAGCAGTTGCTAAGGCTTGCTCTGCTTTATGCTGCTCATGAAGTTCAGCAATACGACGATCAACCTCTTCATTAAACTCCGTATTCTTAACCTGATTAACAATAGAAGCATAGTCTGCCTCGTTTACAGTAAAAACCTTGTGGCAGTTAGGGCATATTAATTCTTTCATGAATGTGATGTCTTTTGATATATGAAAAGTCTACTTACAGAACTCAGAACTTCAATCTTTATTGTCATTCTTTGTCGCTCGTTATCTATCGACTTTCATTTTAGTATAGAATAAATAAGTCAAATGCGAATATACAAAATATTTTGTTTATTTTAGATGAACACACAAGAAAAACACAAACTGATTATTAATTTCTATAGTTTATTATCAATTTTCGAACTATAATGCAATATAAAGCCTCTTATTCTGCCATTAACAATTAACAAAAAACCAACATATAGCCACTATACAGAGAACTCATAGCTAATTGTTATTGCGTACTATCTTGCTGCCATAGAGTAACAGCAAAATAGTAACATATCTTACAAGAATAGTTTTGGTTTGCTGTCACTTTTAACACATCTTGTAATTCTACTGTTAACTAATGAGTTAAATGTGAATATAGAGTGATAGAAGTGACAGCAAAAGTTATTTTCTATCAATAAGCCGAGCTCACTCTGACAATGAATTGCAAACTGATTTACCATCAACACGATTAGTGCTTACCAACAGCACAATACGTGTGGAGCAGCAACACGATATGTGCGGAGTAATATAGAATCCTTAAAGGGCATTAGTTAGATGCCAAGTAGTCCTCCTCTTATATGCTACTTTATAACTAACTTGTTTTCTGAAGAAACTTAATGCTCTGTTTAAGTAGCTTGTTGTAAACTTAAAGTATCTTCTATTATTTGAGGTGATGTTTTGGGCTTGAAAATCATTAATACTAAAGGTTTTTCCTTTTCAAATATAGCCATTTCACAAAAAAGAAAGCCTAAGTCTAAATACATTATTCTACGTTTCAAGTCAAAATCATAGATAGCAAAATCTTGATCAATTCCTATAGCAAATATCTTTGGGAATACTTCTATGACCTGAGGCTGTAATAGGTCACTTGACCAAGCAATTTTCGCATAGGAATCGCCTTCCACTATCTTCCCATATATTCGATAAGAATCATTATGATAGTCTTTGAATACTGAATCATAATTTAATCTTTTATATGTATCATAATCGATAATTTCAATGTTCATTTCTTTTTATTATATGTTTGAATCAAAATCATTACCGTAAAGAGACCAATTTAATAATGCTTTATATAATAATCGAAGTCTGCTTTATTTTTAGGGGCTATCTCACGCATTATAACCCCATACATTCCACTTGGTATTGGTGATTTCCAATAATCTAATCCCTTTCTCTTCAAGAAATTAACGACTTTCATTTTCTCATTGTACGCCTTTGAACCAATTGGGTATACACATTTACGTAGTTTATATAGAATATCTACTTCAAAAGTGGGATAATCAGGCTTATCCACGTCTATTTCTGTAAACTTTCTGCGATAGTCTGCTCCTTTCAGTAGAAGATATAACATAATATCCATCTTACCATGAATCATACAATTTTCTATTGCGCAATTTTCAGTAGATGTTGCATAATTAATGTTTGCTCCTGCATCAACTAATAATTTAACCTTCTCAAAGGAGGAAAACACAGCAGCACTTAAAGCAAAATCTCTCATTGGTACAATCTCTCCTAAACCATCCTCCTGAACTCCACAAGCTGTTGAATTTGGGTCTCCTCCATACTTCAGTAATAAAGCAAGTATTTTACTTGACGGTCTGGTAAAGCGACAAGCTAATAAGACAGCACTTTGTCCAAAGTATTCAGTGGAGTCATTATGTGCATTAGGATTAGCTCCTAACGCTAATAATTTCTCAACGGATTCTATTTTATTAGTACGTGTTGCTAACATCAAAAGAGTCTGCTTGTATTTTGGGTCTCGGTAATCTACAGGAATATGCATCTGTAAAACTTGTTTCGAAATCTCTGTAGTATCTTCATCTTCAACAGCCTTTGCTAAAGACCATGCAGGCGTATATTTATACAACCTAAAATCATCTCCTAACATGTCGTTCACGTTAGGCTCTGTACACGAAAAACAAACAAACAACACTAAGAATAAAAGATGCTTCATATTTATAATAATTCTATTCTTTATATCTTAAAATACTTCCTATAAGTAAAATGAAACTACTTTCCATCTATAGTTTTAGAGAGTACTTATTTATAAGTTATACGTACGCTATCTACATAATATACATGGGGAAAAGGTTCCTTTATCAAGCATCGTACTACGATATGATTGATAACGGAGTCCCCGTAAATCTGATATAGGCTATCTGATTCTTGAGATGTTGGGATTCTTTGCTTACTTCCTTTACATTCTATTCTAAATCCACTACTTGCCTCCCTTCCTCCAGAACCCGTTGGAATATAATACAATACTGGGAGTTGTTTGGTGAGATAACCTTTCAAACTTCTGCTTTTCAAATCGCATATACTGTAAAAGATTAACCAAACTACAAAAAACGTACAGCCTACAACATAAGAGTAGTAATGCAGTTTATTCTTTATTTTAAGTATTATATAAGAAAACAAAAGAATCAAAATGTTTAATGATATCATATAGAAATACGTATCTATAATGACATTCGCTCCCATATAAAGTAGTATCCACAGCCCCGCTAAAGCCAAGAAATACCAAGTTGCTTCTTCCTTTAATATTTTCTTTAGATTCATTGTCTCATCGAATATTTATAATTAAAGTGTGAATTCAACAAGCAAGTGCAAATTTACTTAATTTGTTCGTAAAAGCACACTCATGTGGTGTTTTAAATTCTAATTTCTTTCTTGGTCTGATGTTAATTTTCTTTGCATACTTTGTGAATTGTTGATGGCTGATATGTTCAAATGTTTCTATTTTTGGTAAGTATTGTCTAATCAGTCCGTTAGCATTTTCTATAGCCCCCTTCTGCCATGAAGTGTATGGATCGGTAAAATAGATGTTGACACCAAGGCTTTTGCCTATCATTTCATGGCAAGCGAATTCAGTACCGTTGTCAGTTGTAATAGACTTGACATGCTCTTTGAATGGGGACAGCAAATGTATTACAGTGCGTGCCAGCTCTTTGGCATTTTTCCCCTTTTTGAGTTTTCTCATAAACAGCATACTTGTACTGCGCTCTATCAGTGTCACAATGGCCCCATGATTTCCCCTTCCAACAATCGTGTCCATCTCGAAGTCCCCAAAGCGTTTTCCGTCAACTTCGGTAGGTCTCTCACTGATGCTTGTTCTATTGGGTATAGATATGCGTCTGCTACCAACTACTCTGGCGCGATGCTTCAGCTTGTGACGACAGTGTTTATATAGTGTTCCACCTTCTGCCTTATTCTTACGTATCATACGGTATATGGTTTCATGGCTAATATACTTGCCATCCTTGGCCAATACACCGGATATTTGTTCCAGAGACCATTGCTTGGTAACAAGAAGGTGCTTCGCCTCTTCCATGACATCCTTGTCGATTGAACGATTGCCCGGCTTTCTGCGCTTTGCTTGTACTGCATTTGCTTGGGCTGTTTCCCAATTATAGCGTCCTCTGACTCCACTATTACGTCTTAGTTTACGAGACACTGTACTTGGACTTACATTTATTGCTTTGGCAATCTCTTTTTGTTTCGTTCTATTTTGGAGTAGCACAGAAATTGTGTACCTTTGTTCCGAGGTTAATTGTTTGTACATAGCAATGCAAAATTAATTAATCTTTGGGAGACGGAGGTCTCCCTTTTTTTATTTTTAAGCATTGCTTGTTGATTTTCCACTCATGAGGGCTGCTCGCCCCCAAACCCCTCGGTGTTTTCTGGTATAGATTGTTAAGCTAAACCTACACTTGGAATTGCAGTTCTATGTTGAATTTGCGGGGTCATAATATCTGAACCTGTTGTAATAGAGGCGAGTTTCATCGTCCTCATACTGACCTAACTGTCGGAAGGGAATGAAGTCACGGATACCTTTTATGTTTCTGAGGTCACCATAGATATCGTAATCGGCCTGCCAAACGACGTTACCATAGCTGTTGTAAGCTTCCACAGGGCGACCCATATAGTCGCTGATAACCGTGTAGCGTTCACCGTTCTGCAGCTTTGCCACAGGAACGTACGAGCCTTCCTCATATACCCATGTGACAAGGTTCTCTACCGGCTCTTCGCCCTGCATACGGATACGGCCGAACTCGTCGATGCTATGTTGCGGACGGTCCTTCTCCTCATACTGCCACTCCTGCACCATCACGTTGCCGTCCCAGAGATTAGCGGAAGACATGACCATTGAAGAGTTTTGCCGTACGCGCCCAAGGGCATCATACTCGAAACGAACTGTCTTACCGTATGGAAGCCGCACCTCCTTGAGCATACCGTTGCCATACCATTCATAGGCATAGTCACCAGTCTGCCAAGCAATATGCGTGCACTTTCCTCCGACACCTCGTGCTTCGGATGCTGTGTCAGCCCACGACGTAGAGTCTTCAATATGAGGTTACCCTCTACGTCATAGAGGTAGTCATAATGGCGGTCACGAAGAATCCTGCCACCCTTGCCGTATTCCCTGTCCCTACGGTCACGACTGCGGAAGACGTTTCCTGTGGCATCAGGCATACGATAGTCATCCGTACCGTCTTCATAACGGGCACTCATCAGACTGCCAACCGCATCATAGGCATAGGTTGTCCTGCCTCCCGTGATTCCGTCTATCACACTCTGCAGACGTCCCGACGCATTCCATGCATAACGGCGGTCGTAGCCGTCCTGACGAAACGAACGGCTCTTCTGTGAAATGACATTGCCGTAGGCATCGTAGGTACGTGTCATACGGATACCACCAGAGAAGATCTTCTCTATCTTCAGTCCCTCGCTATCACGTACAATCTTCTCTTCCCAGTTCTCACCGCCACCACCAGATGCCGTCACACGGCTGAGCAATCCGTCCTCATCAAAGCTGTATTGAACGACCAGCAGAGACAAGTTTCGAGTACTAATTTACCTAATCTTTTAGTTAAAAATCTCTGTTAGAAAAGTTCTATTTAAATTCTGCCCTTGAAAATAAATCATATAATAAGGCTTCATTATTACAGATCTCTCGAAACTTTATTATAAAAGCTTTTAAAACATCTGCATTTGAAGAATAGGCACAATACATATCCGCTTCTGGATCATGATGTATATTATCTTTGAATTCAGGCATATACTCTTTCAAGAAAACTTTTACCAGAGAACACCAATCATATCCGTTCCCTTCAAAGCCTTCTTCCTCTCTCGTTTCAAAAAGTTCATGCTTATATTCTCCTGCATTCAAACATACAGAAAACATATCTTTATGATTAACCCAAAAAAAAGGGGCAATCAAACTTTTGAATTGTTCAGTGTCCATACTGTTCTAACTGAATAAAAAGCTCATCACTATTACTTTTAATCCCGTCTCTGAATTTTACGGGGATTTTATTACCGCAACGCTCGAACCAATCGTTAAACACTTTTTTCCACTCTTGTACTTTCTCTTTCTTAATTAAAAGATTTGCATTAACTGGAAACCTCTTTGCTAAGAGTACTAATATATCGATATGGGTCATCAAAGCTTGAACTGGCTTATTAGCCGTTTTAAGCCATTCTACATTTTGTTCTATCTGCTTTAATGCTAAGTTGATATACCGTGCATTCTCCAACTCTGCCATTTCATTTCCTTCTGGCGCAGTGCTAAATATTTTCATACTTTAATAAAATTATAATTTACAACCTACATCTTTTGGTTTTTTTATGCATTTTATTTTTTAACTCCTCTAAAGGATTTTCCGATGTCCATCGTTCTTTTACTCTACCCCTATTCTTATTCAATAAGTCAGATTTTTTCAACTGGTCTTTTATAGAATCTGTTGCAGAATAATCATCAATATGTTCAGCCAATCTCTTTCGTATAAGAGCTCCTTCTATTGAACGGGCTTGATCATGATTTAATCCTTCAGCCAAGACTTGCATTTTTGCTATTTTACCATTCTTTTCAGGATTAGCTAAATGTTCTAACCATCGCTCGTCTGCAGTTCTGCTTGTAATTCCATAATAGACAACTTCATTATCAGAGTTTAAAAGCTGGTAAACAAGTTCACTTAACCCAAATAAATCGGTCCTCTTATTTAAATCCCTTACATACCCATACAACGTAGGGTTATTTCCTGCTAACCTTATCGGGTCTTGGCTTATGTAATTACCAATCCTCGGGTCATAATATCTGAACCTGTTGTAGTAGAGGCGCGTCTCATCGTCCTCATACTGTCCCAACTGTCGGAAAGGGATGAAGTCACGGATTCCTTTTATATTTCGAAGGTCACCATAAATATCATAGTCAGCCTGCCAAACTACGTTGCCATAGCTGTTGTACGCTTCCACTGGGCGACCCATATAGTCGCTGATAATCGTGTAGCGTTCACCGTTCTGCAGCTTTGCCACAGGAACGTACGAGCCTTCCTCATATACCCATGTGACAAGGTTCTCTAACCGGCTCTTCGCCCTGCATACGGATACGGCCGAACTCGTCGATGCTATGTTGCGGACGGTCCTTTTCCTCATACTGCCACTCCTGTACCATCACGTTGCCGTCCCAGAGATAGCGGAAGACGTGACCATTGAAAAGCTTTGCGGTGCGAC
>CAKMOD010000090.1 GCA_927910885.1 uncultured Prevotella sp.
CCTCCCTTCGGAGGGGTTGGGGGAGGCTTTTTTTTAACCCTCTAAGAACGCCTTTACAACCTCATAAGTCTCTTGCTTTGCTTTCTCAAGGTTGTCATTAACGATAATCTTGTCGAATTTCTCAGCGAAGGTAAGCTCCTCTGAAGACTTAGCAAGTCGGTTTTCAATCGCCTCTGCACTATCTGTTTGTCTGCCAACAAGGCGACGACGAAGTTCTTCAACAGATGGAGGCTGAATGAAAAGGCTTAAAGCACGATCGCCATAGAATTTCTTAATATTACATCCACCCTTTACGTCAACATCGAAAACAATATTCTGACCAGCAGCTGACTGGCTCTCTACCTGTGATTTTAACGTGCCATAAAAGCGGTTCTCATAAACCTCTTCGTACTCGAGAAACTCGCCATTAGCAATCTTCTCTTTGAATTGTTCAGGCGAAAGGAAGATATATTCTACACCATCCTGCTCCGTACCACGTGGCGCGCGGGTTGTACAACTGATAGAGAAAGCTAACTTTAATTCTGGATGTTCCTTCATCAACCACTGTACGATGGTGCTTTTACCAGCACCAGAAGGTGCGGAGAGGATGAGTAACCTCCCCCCACCCCTCCGAAGGAGGGGAGTGCCTAACGGACAGTCGTGGGACGTGTTAGGAGACGATGGGATGTTAGAAGTGTCTTTTTGTATCTTTGCTGCTGGTGTGATATTAGCAGATTGGTTTTCAGATGAAAGCTTGTTCATAGCTGTTTTTATTTTGTTTAATACTTTATCGAGATTTTGAAGAACTTCCTCGTTAGAGAATCTTATGATATGAAAGCCAAAATGTTGAAGGTAAGTATCTCGTTCTCTATCGCTTAATTGCTGTTCTTCTGCGAGGTGATAATCTCCGTCAACTTCTATTATAAGATTTAATGAAAGACATACGAAGTCAGGGATATAATCATAGACAGGATGTTGTCGACGAAAACGTACACCTAATTGTTTCCCTCTCAAGTGCTCCCACAAAAGTTCTTCTGCTTTAGTAGGATGCTTCCTGTTATATTTTGCATTTTGACAAAGTAGCTGATAGGTAGAAGCATCATTTGTATGATAATGAAAACTTCCAAAGTAGCTATGTTCCTTGTCTATCTTCTTCATAGCAGCTACTTATCTGTTTATAGGTTTTAATACTCGTTGCAGACTATATTCTTTTTGTTACTCCCCTCCTTTGGAGGGGTTGGGGGGATCCTTACAACGCATTCAAAACCTGTTCCTTTATCTGCTCCAACTCGTCCTTCATCTTAACAACGATATTCTGCATCTCTGCCTGATTGCTCTTAGAACCCGTTGTGTTGATTTCACGACCCATTTCTTGTGCGATGAAACCGAGTTTTTTGCCAATTCCATGACCACTCTCTTTCATTGTCTCTTGGAAGTATTTGAGGTGGTTTGTCAGTCGCTGCTTTTCCTCGTTGATGTCGAGTTTCTCGATGTAGTAAATTAGTTCCTGCTCAAGACGGTTCTTATCGTAGTCAACCTCAGGAATCTGTTTGAGACCATCGATAATCTTTTCTCTAATCTTTGGTACACGGCTTTTTTCGAAAGGCTCAATACTCTTCAGGAGGTTAGCGATATTATCAATCTTCTCAGTAAACTTCTTTTGCAAAGCAGCACCTTCCTGTTTTCGGAAATCGGTAAGTTTATCAATAGCCTCGTTGATAGCCTGCTGTGCTACTTCCCATTCTTCGTCATCCAAAACCTCAACTTCAGTTTTTGCTGTTACGTCAGGAAGACGAAGGAGTGTAGTAAACCAATCTTCTGGTTCTGGGATACCTGTAGATGCAGAGATTGCCTTAATCTGTTTATAATAGTTCTCTATCAGAGCCGCGTTGATAGGAGTGGCGTCAACAGTTGACTCCTTTTCAACCCATAGGGAGAAGTCAACCTTACCGCGCTCTAACTTCTGTGCAAGGAGACGACGGATTTCCATTTCCTTTTCTCTGTAGAGAGGTGCGATGCGTGCTGAGAGGTCGAGTGACTTACTATTAAGTGATTTCACCTCGACATTGATTTTCTTTTCCTTGTAGGCTACAACAGCTTTGCCATAGCCTGTCATTGATAGTATCATGAGCTTTTCGCGTTAATTTTTTTGCAAATGTACAAAAAATGTGGAATAAAAAGAGTATATTTGCAAGTTATTTAGAACATAATTGATTTTTATGTCTTGTATATTAAATATTGATACGAGTACAAATGTGTGCTCTGTTGCAGTTAGTCAGGATGGGACTTGTATTTTCGATAAGCAAGATACACTCGATCCTAAGCATAGAGAAAAGTTAGGAACATTTGTAGATGAGGCACTTGCCTTTATAGATGATAATGGCTTGCCACTCGATGCAGTGGCAGTTAGTAGTGGTCCGGGTTCATATACTGGTCTGCGTGTTGGTGTGTCTATGGCAAAGGGAATCTGCTATGGTCGTGGTGTAAAGCTGTTGGCAGTGCCTACTTTGGAATTATTGGCAGTGCCAGTATTGCTTCATCATGAAGAAATAGAGGAGAATACACTTCTCGTTCCAATGATTGATGCGCGTCGTATGGAAGTTTATTCTGCTGTATATGACCGTGCCTTGAAAGTGATTCGTGGCATTCAGGCAGATGTAGTAGACGAGAATACCTACAAGGAATATCTTGATCGTGGTCCTGTTTATTTCTTCGGTAATGGTGCAGAGAAGTGCATGGAGATTATCAATCATCCTAATGCGCACCTAATCAAGGGTATTGATGCTTTGGCTAAGAATATGTTCCCGTTGGCGGAGAAGCGTATTGCACAAGAGAAGTTTGAGGATGTAGCTTACTTCGTTCCATTCTATCTCAAAGACTTTGTTGCTAAGCAGGCAAAGCCATTGCTGTAGATAAGGCTTTATAATAGGCCTGCCGTCATCACTTAACATGAAACATTCATCATTCAATGAATATAGAAGGATTAGATTATAACACACAGCGAGAGCGACTCATACTACCACAGTATGGGCGAGAGATACAAAACATGGTAGATTACGCCATTGGCCTCCCTACAAAGGAAGAGCGTCAGCGGTGTGCAGAAACCATCATTTCCATTATGGATAGGATGAATGCCCAGAACCGTAGTAACTTTGATCACATGGAGAAGTTATGGGATCATCTGGCATTGATGGCTAACTTTGAGTTGGATATTGACTATCCTTGCGATGTGTCAGAGGCTTTGAAGATTGCTACTAAGCCAGAGCCAATGAGTTATCCGATGTCGAATATTCCTGTAAGACACTATGGAAAATTGTTGTTTGAAGCTTTTGAAGAGTTGAAGGCAATGGAGCCGGGTAGTCGTCGGGATGCTTTCGTACGTTCCGTTGCTAATCAGATGAAGCGTAGTCTGATGCAGTGGGGACATGGAACCTGTGATGATGAGAAGATAGCTTCGGACCTTGCACGCTATACAGATGGTAAGATTCAGCTTGACCTTGACACATTCAAGTTTGAGAAAATTAATGCGAGAGAGTTTGCCCAGCCTCGTAATAAGAAGAAAAAGTAATATAACGACACATGGAATCCTTTATCATAGAAGGTGGACATCGGCTGAGTGGCACGATTGCTCCACAAGGTGCAAAGAATGAAGCCTTGGAGGTGATTTGCGCAACACTATTGACATCTGAAGAAGTTATCATACGTAATGTTCCTGATATCCTTGATGTGAATAATCTCATCAAGCTTTTACAGGATATAGGAGTGAAAGTGAAGAAGCTCGCTCCTAATGAGTTCTCTTTCCAAGCAGACGAAGTAAACCTCGATTATTTGGAGAGTAGTGACTTTGTGAAGAAATGCTCTTCTCTGCGTGGAAGTGTCTTGATGATTGGTCCATTGTTGGGTCGTTTTGGAAAGGCTACTATTGCGAAGCCTGGTGGTGACAAGATTGGTCGTCGTCGTTTGGATACTCATTTCCTTGGTTTTAAGAATCTTGGTGCACACTTTGGACGTGTTGAGGATCGTGATGTCTATGAGATACAGGCTGATAAACTTGTTGGAACCTATATGCTATTAGATGAAGCATCTGTTACGGGTACCGCCAATATTATCATGGCAGCTGTTTTGGCAGAAGGAACAACCACGATATACAACGCTGCTTGTGAGCCTTATATCCAGCAACTTTGTAAGATGCTTAATGCAATGGGAGCGAAGATTAGCGGTATTGCCAGCAACTTGATTACTATCGAGGGTGTGAAGGAATTGCATTCTGCTGACCATAGAATCCTACCTGATATGATTGAAGTTGGTTCTTTCATTGGTATTGCTGCAATGATTGGTGATGGTGTTCGTATTAAGGAGGTGTCAGTTCCTAACTTGGGATTGATTCTTGATACCTTCCGTAGACTGGGTGTACAGATTATCGAAGATGGTGATGACCTCCTGATTCCACGTCAGGAGCACTATGTGATAGACTCTTTCATTGATGGAACTATCATGACCATTAGTGATGCTCCATGGCCAGGATTGACACCAGACCTTATCTCTGTGTTGCTCGTTGTTGCTACACAGGCGCAGGGTAGTGTACTTTTCCACCAGAAGATGTTTGAGAGTCGCTTGTTCTTCGTGGATAAACTCATTGACATGGGTGCACAGATAATCCTCTGTGATCCCCACCGTGCCGTAGTTGTTGGTCATGATAATGCCAAGAAACTCCGTGCAGGTCGTATGTCAAGTCCCGATATTCGTGCGGGTATTGCACTGCTTATCGCAGCACTGACAGCACAGGGAACAAGCCGTATCGATAATATCGCACAGATTGACCGAGGATATGAGAACATCGAAGGACGTCTCAATGCCCTTGGTGCAAAGATTCAGCGAGCAGAGGTTTGTTAATCCCATCGTATCTAAAACCGCACTTTGAAAGAGTGTGTTGTGAATTTTAGATAAATAGGGTTGACCTATTCTCACAAAAGGGTTGACGTTTTCTCGCAAAAAGGTTGACCTTTTTCCTCAAAAAAGGTTGACGGTTTTGGGCAAAAGGGTTGACCGTTTTACAGAAAAAACAATTTAGTATTGAAATAAGTTGTAGTTTTATCAGTACTACTGATATAAGATGAAAAGATGATAAAGAAGGAAGAAGTCTATAAGATTGGGCGCATCGGGAAGCCGCATGGCGTACACGGAGAGTTGCAGTTGCAGTTCTCCGATGACGTTTTTGATGTGGTAGATGCCGATTACCTGATATTGGACATTGACGGAATCCTTGTTCCTTTCTTTATGGAGGAATATCGGTTCCGTTCTGACGAGATAGCCCTGATGAAGTTCTGTGACATCAATAGCGATGCACAAGCACGCGAACTGACAGGATGTATTGTCTATTTCCCACGTAAGTTGGCAGAAGAAGGGACAGATGATGTGTCATGGGCGCAGATTGTCGGTTATTCCTTGATAGATGAAGCAACGAATAATGTGATTGGCAAGATTGTTGCTGTAGATGAAACAACAGTCAATACGCTCTTTGAGGTGAGTACACCTGAAGGCGAGGAAATACTCATTCCTGCCAGTGATGAACTTATTGTTGCGACAGACATATCGTCAAAGACGATTACGATGCGGATTCCAGCAGGACTGCTTGACCTCTGATTCGCAGTATAAACTAAAAGAATTAATGAAACAACAAATCTGTATATTAGGCTCAACAGGTAGCATTGGTACGCAAGCCCTTGATGTTATCAGTCAGCATTCAGACCTCTATGAGGCTTATGCACTCACTGCTAATCATCGTTGGAAGGAACTTGCTGAGCAGGCTCGTCGCTTTAATCCTGCTGCGGTTGTCATTGCTGATGAGGCTTATTATGAACCTTTGAAGCAAGAGTTGGCTGATATGCCTGATATAAAGGTATATGCAGGTAGCAAAGCTTTGGAGGACATCGTTGAGTCACCATCAATAGATATGGTACTTACAGCGATGGTTGGCTATTCGGGTCTTGCTCCAACAATCCATGCTATCAAAGCAAAGAAGAAGATATGTTTGGCAAACAAGGAGACACTTGTCGTAGCTGGCGAGTTGATTCTTCAGTTGGCTCAGCAGTATCACGTGCCTATCTTGCCTGTAGACAGTGAGCATAGTGCTATCTTCCAGAGTTTGGTTGGTGAGGATGCGAACGAGATTGAGAAGATTCTTCTCACTTGTTCTGGTGGACCATTCCGTACCTTTACCCATGAACAGTTGAAGCATGTCACTGCTGCCGATGCGCTCAAGCACCCTACATGGGATATGGGAGCGAAGATTACCATTGACTCTGCATCTTTGATGAACAAAGGTTTCGAGGTGATTGAGGCTAAATGGCTCTTTGGTGTACCTGCTGATAAAATACAAGTATTGGTTCATCCTCAGTCTATTGTTCACAGTGCGGTACAGTTTTGTGATGGTGGTGTGAAAGCACAGTTGGGTGTTCCTGATATGAGATTACCTATCCAATATGCCTTTTCATTCCCACAACGTTTGCCATTAGGGGGCGATAGGTTAGATTTCTTCCGTCAACCATTGGAGTTCTTTGAGCCTGATGTGGAGAAGTTTAAGTGTCTTGCAATGGCATACGAAGCTATTAACAAGGGTGGCAATATGCCTTGTATTGTCAATGCAGCCAACGAGATTGTCAATGAAGGCTTCCGTAAGGGTGCTTGTAGTTTCTTGGCAATGGGCGACATCATTGAGAAGACAATGCAAACTGTTGCTTTTGATAGTAACCCAGATTATGATGTATATGTGCAGACGGATGCTGAGGCGCGTCGTGTAGCACTTGAGATTATGAATAATAAATAATGAATAGATAAATAATGGAAACATTTCTGATCAGATTGCTTCAGTTCATTCTGGCAATCTCTCTGCTTGTCCTGCTGCATGAAGGCGGACACATGTTCTTTGCGAAGCTTTTTGGCGTTCGCGTTGAGAAGTTCTTCGTATTCTTCGATGTGGGCATCGGTAAGTGGAAAGGTAAACTTTTCAGTTGGAAACCTAAGAAAGACGATACGGAATATGGTATGGGTTGGTTGCCACTTGGTGGCTACTGCAAGATCTCTGGTATGATAGATGAAAGCTTCGATACCGACCAGATGAAGCAGGAACCACAGCCATGGGAGTTCCGTACAAAGCCAGCTTGGCAGCGTCTTTTGATTATGATAGGTGGTGTGTTGGTCAACTTTATTCTCGCTCTCTTCATTTACTCAATGGTGATGTTTGTATGGGGAGACAGCTATTTCAAGGTGTCTGACATGAGTATGGGTATGCGTTTCAATGCTGATGCAAAGGCTTTGGGATTCCATGACCATGACGTAATGTTGGGAACAGACCAAGGTCCTTTCCGTGAGTATGCGAATGTGAATGGCGATTTCTTCCGTCAGATAGCACAGGCAAAGCGTGTAGACGTATTGCGTAATGGCAAGAAACATAGTATTACTCTGCCTGGCGATATGGATATGCTGCCAATGATTAAGACACGTCCTTTGTTTGCAGAGCCTTTCATTCCTGCACAGGTGGATAGCGTGTTGGGTGATACACCAGCAGCAAAAGCAGGTATCAAGGCAGGCGACCTCATTAAGTCTATTAATGGAAAGCCAGTTGAGACATGGACAGATATGAATTATCAGACAGGTGTCTTGAGTGATGTCTTGGCAGTGAAGAATACGCATAAGGATTCTCTTGCTGTTCGTTCTGTTGTGCTGACGGTTCAGCATAAGGGCGCAGCAAAGCTCGATACATTAAAACTTATGTTGACACCTGATTTGAAGTTGGGTGTTTTACAGTCAACATTGGCAAGTTATTATAAGCCTGTACAGGAGGAATACTCCTTCTTTGAGAGTTTCCCTGCAGGTATAAAGCATGGTTGGAACGTATTACGTGGCTATATCGGTAACTTCCGTTACCTTGCTTCAGCAGATGGTGCAAAGAGTATAGGCGGCTTCGGAGCTATCGGCAGTCTTTTCCCTCCATTCTGGGACTGGTATATGTTCTGGTCAATGACAGCCTTCTTGAGTATTATGCTTGCCTTCATGAACATTCTTCCTATCCCTGCTTTGGATGGTGGTCATGTGGTATTCCTTCTCTATGAGATGATTACTCGTCGTAAACCTTCAGAGAAATTCATGGTACGTGCGGAGTATGTTGGTATAACCATCCTAATCCTCCTTATGATATTTGCCAACCTTAACGACATTCTTCGTTGGTTGCATCTTATGTAAGAACAAGGTTTCCTTTAATGGACTTAATTCTATCGAATAGTCCGTTAATAGTATCTTAATACGAAGTCACGCAATACAAGCTATAGCACGTATTGCGTGATTTTTGTTTATTCTTGTCGCTTATTCACAAAGTTTTAGCAGTTTTCTCTCCCTTTCTTGCAGTTCTATGTTCAGTAGGATACTCATTTCTTTACTACAGGTTGTTCATGTGTTGAGGCTCCGCACTAATGGTGTTCATGCTTAGCACCAATGGTGCGGAGCCTTAACACAATAATAAAAGGTGGCTATAAAGGACTATGGCAAGCGTTATTAGAAGCGGTAATCACTAAAAACTGACTCGTAAGGGATATGTGATGATGAGCTTACTATATCCTAATAAGAAATTACGCAATACCTACTATTGTAGATGTTGCGTAATTATATATTGTCACTTTAATGTTGAATATTTCGATGTTAGTAGTCTTCACCCTCCCTTCCTTTATGGAAGAAAGGCTGGGGATGAGGTTTCTTTAATAAAGCAACACTAACCCAGCAACTCCTGCATAGCATATCATGCGGATAGGATTTATCTTTAACCACATCGTACCGACAAAGGTTGCGGCAAAGAGGAACAAGCTAATCCAAAACTGCCAAGGGTTTACACTTGGTGCAGAAAAGTTCTCAGTATTACATAATAATAAGGTGGCAGCTGCTAATAGACCCACTACAACTGGGCGCAGACCTGCAAAGACTGACTGTACAACAGGTGTGTTCATATACTTGAGGAACATCTTACTGATAAGAATCATTATTATCAACGATGGGAGTACAAGGGCTATGGTGGCGGTGAGACTACCCAATACTGCCATACCTGCGCCAAAGCCTGCATTATGTACAGCTGTATAACCGCAATAGGTAGCAGAGTTTATACCAATAGGTCCGGGCGTCATCTGTGATACAGCAACAATGTTGGTAAACTCTGCAGAGCTAAGCCAATGATGGTTCACAACCGTTTCTGTTTGTATCAGTGATAACATTCCATATCCTCCACCGAATCCAAAGAGTCCGATGATAAAGAAAGTATAGAAAAGTTCTAAGTATATCATGTTGTTGTTTCTGTTATTAGTATGCTATTTCTCTTGCGAAGTTATATGCCGTTAGGCTCTCCCCTCCTTTGGAGGGGCTGGGG
>CAKMOD010000091.1 GCA_927910885.1 uncultured Prevotella sp.
AAATGAAAACAGAACGTTTTAAAAATCTCTTTTTAGTGCTGTGCTTTGCACTCCTTCCAATGGCAATGATGGCAAAGCAGGAAGCTACAGTAAGTTCACCTTCGGGCAATCTGACGCTGACAGCAGGTGTTGATAAGGCTGGACAACCTTATTATTCTTTGCGTCGTGGTGGGGAAGTAATCCTTCTCCCTTCAGCTTTGGGAATGAAACTGAAAGATGGAAGTCTTGATAGTGATTTCCGTGTTGTGGCTTTTGCAAGAGCTACAAAGGACGAAACGTGGCGCCAACCATGGGGAGAAGAAATCGATGTGCGCAACCATTATAACGAGTTGACTATGAAGTTGGCACAGAAGAAAGGACTGCAACGACAGCTGAATATCGTCTTCCGTGTCTTTGACGATGGTATGGGCTTCCGTTATGTATTCCCAGAGCAAAAGCAGTTGAAGGACTTTGTCATCACGGATGAGGCTACAGAATTCTGCTTTAAAGGTGATCCAGAGGCATGGACGATGCCATACGATGCTGCTTACTATGAAGGACTGTGGACAAAGGACCACTTGAGTAAGAAGGGAAAGGTGTGTACTCCTGTTACTATCGAGGTGAAACCAGACCTTTATATGATGCTTCACGAGGCAAATCTGACAGACTATTCTTCGCTGAATGTTAAGCCTGTGGGGACAAAAGATGGTAACGTAAGATTGAAGGCTGAGTTGGTTCCATGGTCAAATGGTGACTTGGTACGTGCAAAAGCTCCTTTCGTCAGTCCTTGGCGTATGTTGTCAGTGGAGAATAAGGCGGGTGGTTTGGTTACAAACCGTGTCATGTTAAACCTCAATGACCCTTGTAAGATTAAGGATACATCATGGATTACAACAGGAAAGTATGTAGGTGTGTGGTGGTCTTACCACATGCAGACAGCAACTTGGGCACCAGGTCCTAAACATGGTGCCACAACCGAGAATACAAAACGCTATATCGACTTTGCTGCACAGCATGGTTTCAAGGGCGTATTGGTTGAAGGTTGGAACTATGGATGGGAAAACGACTGGGGTAAGGAAGGTGATAAATTCAGCTTCACAAAGGCTTATCCTGATTATGACTTTGAGGGATTGCAGAAGTATGCACTGTCAAAGGGTGTCTCACTCATCGCTCACAACGAGACAGGTGGTGCTGCAAAGAACTATGAGAACCAGTTGGAAGAAGCCTTCTCTCTCTATGAGAAGATGGGCATTAAGGCTATTAAGACGGGTTATGTCAATAATCTAATGGACGATAAGGAGCACCAGCACTCTCAATATGGTGTGCGTCACTATCGCAAGGTGATAGAGGCTGCAGCTCGCCATCACATTATGGTGGTTAATCATGAGCCTGCTATGCCAACGGGTTTACAGCGTACTTATCCAAATCTTATCGCCAGTGAGGGTGTTAGAGGACAAGAGTGGAATGCTTGGGACGGCAATGGTGGCAATCCTCCTTACCATCTTTGTATACTTCCTTTCACTCGTCAATTGGCTGGACCGATAGACTTTACACCAGGTATCTTTAACCTTGAAGGTAGAGTTTATCCTAATACGCATCCGCACACAACACTTGCTAAGCAGTTGGCTGAGTATGTTGTTATTTACACTCCATGGCAGATGGCAGCCGACGAAATTGAAAACTACAAGGATCAACCAGCCTTTGCTTTCATCGAGGCAATGCCTTCTAACTGGCAAAAGACTGTGATTCCAATGGCGGAGATAGGCAAGTATATCGTTACTGCACGTAAGGATCGCGATAGTGAGAACTGGTTTGTTGGAGGTATGAGTGACGAGAATGCACGTGATATCAAGTTGAAACTCGACTTCCTTTCACCCGGTAAAAGCTACAAGGCTATCATCTATAAGGATGGCCCAGATGCTGAATACGATAAGAATCCTTACTCTATGACGATTGAACAGCAGATGGTTAACAACGAAACTGTACTTAACTTGCACTTGGCTAAGAGTGGTGGTTTTGCCATTCAGTTGGTTTGTTTGAAGTAAGAAAATACTTTCCAAGATGATTATCAAGCCTTGATAACAAGATTATCGGGGCTTGGTAATCATCTTTTCTTTTGAATTATTGGGTAAATGTCTACCATTATATAGTTGGTCATTAATGGCTTATTATATCTCTTATCATGCCAATCATGATTCTTCATAACCCTTTTCTATCTTCGTGTTGATATCCCGCACATTATGTGCGGAGGCTTAGCACGAGTGGTGCGGGGCGTTAGCACAGAGGGTGCGGAGGGTTAAACACGATGCAATACGTTGTTAGTATAGTTATTGTATAGCATAGAAGAGGTAGGAAAGAATCCTATTTTAAATTATTCTTTTTTACTTTCAAAACTTGTTTTATTAGAATATTTTCGTTAGCTTTGCATTGTATAATACGCACATAGACAATATAGTAAAATGCGAATGGTTAGGTGATTACTAATGATTTTATTGATGTTGTTTATCGTAATGGGAAACAACTTTGTAGTACATCTATATCATCTTTTCAGCCGTAAAAACATAGAGAATATGAAAATGAATAGGTTAATTTTTACTTTGGGTATGATGGCTATTGCTATAACCGCACATGGTCAGACCTCAACTATATCGGGTGTATTACTCGATTCTTTGACCCACGAAGGTGAACCATACGCCACTATCAGAGTCTACAAAGGCAAGAAAAGCGACAAACCAGTGGCTATGTCGGTGACAGGACAGGATGGAAAGTTCTCTCAAAAATTAGAAGGACAGGGTAGTTATCTCGTCTCGTTCACTTCGATGGGACGTAAGGAGATTCTGCGTAGGGTACAACTTACGGAGGCAGGTGGCATTATCGACCTCGGAAACCTCCTTGTACAAGACGATACAAAGCAGTTGAAGGGTATCGAGGTTGTAGCTCAGAAGCCACTTGTAAAGATGGAAACTGACAAGATGACCTACGATGTACAAAGCGACAATGATGTCAAGACAAACACCGTACTTGATATGTTGCGTAAGGTTCCGATGGTAACAGTGGACGGACAGGATAATATTACTGTCAATGGACAAGGTTCCTTCAAGGTCTATGTGGACGGAAAACCTAACGTAATGTTCTCTTCCAATCCTTCACAGATATTCAAAGCGATGCCTGCTTCGGCTGTAAAATCAATCGAAGTGGTCACAAACCCCGGTGCAAAATATGATGCAGAAGGAGTCGGAGGTGTGCTGAATATCATTATGAATGGCGGTGATGGAAAGAGCAAGACTAAGATGAACGGATATAATGGTAATGTCGCTCTTAGCTTAAGTAACAGGGGTTCTCGTACCACAACCTTCTTTAGCGGACAGCAAGGAAGGCTTACCTATAGTGCCAATGTTATGGGAACGAAAGGCAAGATGAACGGTACTGAAACCGAGATACGCCGTACTTCATCTGATGGGTCTACTATGTCCTATTGGCAAAAGGGCAATACAAACATCAATTTTACGATGGCTAACATCAGCTTAGGCTATGAACTCGACTCTATGAGTAATATTGGTGCTACCTTCGGGTTGACTGGTCACACGATGAAAAACGATGGTCACCCTACGACAACCTTCTCTGGTGGAAGCTATGGGACTGGTTTTACGTATGGAAATGAGATGACGATGGAGAATAAAAACATGTCGTTCAATGGAAGTGTTGACTATCAACGTTTCTTTAATAAGGCACGTACAAGTAGCTTGACATTGAGTTATCTCTTCACAACCTCACCTGCAGAAAACAACAATCGACGCATTTATGATGCCTTACCAGCAGGTGTGTCGATCCCTTTAATAGACCTTTATTCGGCTGCAAAGATGCGTGGAACGGAGCATACTGTGCAGGTTGACTTTACGACTCCATTAGCAAAAGGACAGACATTGAGTACTGGTTTGAAGTTTATCTCTCATCGTAACTCGTCTGACTCTAAGTTCTATGACATCATAGGCGGTACAGAGGTCTATAATGCAACTAACAGTGTGGACTACAAGAACACACAGAGTATCTTGGCTGAGTATGCTGAGTACAGTGCAACAATGGGTAAGTTTGGTGCAAAGGCAGGCTTACGTTATGAGCACACGTGGGAGAAGGTGAACTTTATTGTTGGTTCTGGTGCCGACTTTAAGAAGAATTATGGAAGCCTTGTTCCCTCTGCCAGCTTCAGTTATAATATCTCTGGAGGAATCAATTTAGGCTTGAATTATAACATGCGCATCAGCCGTCCGGGTGTTAGCTACCTCAATCCGTATGTCGATCGGTCTAATCCAACAGTCTTGAGTTATGGTAATCCGAACCTATCGGTTGAGAAGAGCCACAATGTAAGTTTAGTATTCAATTACTTCACACCGAAGTTTATGATGAACATGACACTCGGTGAAGCTTTTGCCAACAACCAGATTGAGCAGTATTCATTTATGAACGGAACGGTGTTGAACACAACTTACGGTAATATCGTTCGTAGTCGTTGGACCAACTTCAGCACTTTTATGAACTATGCAGTCACGCCTAAGACACGTATCATGCTCAATGGAGGAGTTGACTATGGAGATATTCGTTCAGAGCAGTTGGGCGAACACAACTTTGGATGGCAAGCAAGCGCATTCTTGGGCGTACAACAAACCTTCCCATGGAAGCTGAATTGGAGTATATTTATGGGTGGACTGACAAAGAAACGTTCATTGCAGGGATATAGCGGAGGCTTTAATATGTTCACTTCAACCCTTTCAAAGAGTTTCATCAAGGACAAACTCAACCTTAGTTTGATGTATTTCGTTCCGTTGACAGGCAAGATGCACATCAAGCAATACAGCCATGGTGCTGATTTCGAGAACCACATGAATATCACGATACCAGCACAACACGTAGCATTAACCCTCACTTGGAATTTTGGAAATACTAAGAAGCAGTTCCAAACACATGAGAGTAAGATTTCAAATGACTTCCAAGAGAAGAAGAACGACCAACAAATGAATGGTGTTGGAATGGGTGCTGGCACTGGTATGTAGCCCTATCTCCGAATTATTTTCATGAAAATAAATATTTCTTATCATGAAGAAAAATATTTCTTGTCGTGAAAATAATTCTTTTTGTTCATGAATAAAATTCATAGTTGTGGTCTTTCTGTACGATGAACATACGTAGAATGTAGGTTTTCTACATGTTTATTCTACGTAAAAAGAGCATAAAAAAGAAGCGATATCAAGGTGTTTTTGATATCGCTTTTTCCTTTTCTTGTATCTTGTAATTATTTTGTTAGTAAGCGTGTTAAAGGTAACACAAGTTTGTGTCACACAATTTTGTGTGACACAAACTTGTGTGAATAGTCGTTAGTTGATTTACAGTTGCTTATATAGTAGGTAATATCTATCAGCCTATATAATAAAAGTTAGGGATGCACCATGATGCATCCCTAACTTTAGTTATTTATAAAGGAGTTCCTATTTTATTATCCAATAGGAATTATTACTCCGTTATCATCTTACGTGATATGCGTAGGAGGATGGCGAAGAGGATAACTGCAGTGATGAAACCAGCGATGGCGTCAATGAGATAATGTGCTTGGATATAAACTGTGGCACAGCAAAGCAGAAGATAGAAAGGTGCAAGGATAGCTAAAAGTTTATAGTTACGATCGTGCCAAAGGAGCAACATACAGATAGTGCTGACACCAACGTGTGAGCTTGGGAAGGCTGCAGTAGGGCGTTCGCCAGCTTCCTTCGCACTCTCAACAAGGTGATAGAAGATGCCATCAGTATATCCTGGGCTTGGTAAACAGTCCTGATGATGGTTGAAATAGTCGTGAACATTAGGGAAGATACCCGCTGTCACGTTCTGTAAACCAATCGCCTTATAATAGAAGGTAGGTCCTGTTACAGGCACGAAGATGAAGATGACGTAATAAATAAAGAAGGAAGAGAGGATGATAAAGGTAGCTCTATTAAACTCCTTATAGTACCAGCCGAAGTAATAAACAGCCGTTGCGGCTATCATAGGATAGTAGGCTGCATAGCCCATGTCGAACAACTCGCTAAAGATAGGACCCGGCAAAGCCTTTGAGAAGAGCAATGCTGGCTGATAACCAAAGAGGTCTTGCTCCCATTGCGCAAAGAGATGGTCGAGGTTGGGCAGGTGTCTATTGATTTCAAAGGTGTCAGGATACCACCAAGCAAGCAGTCCTAACTGTACGCCAACACGTAGGAAACGAGTCGCTCTACAGGGAGCTAAGCGATAAACCACCCACATAGCAGCTGTCAAAGCAACGATGCGTAGACGCCCGAATATCATTGCCTGCGGATTGTTAATGGTGGTGTACATAAAGAAGATGACGATGAGTGTCAACACCAAGTAAGCCATTACCACCCATTCGTATGCCATAAGTCCCTTTGTGGGCTTCTTTTCTAATTTAAATAAGTCTATGATGAATTGTTTCATTGTTTGTTGTTATTGGGCTTATTAGGCCTATTAGCCTTATTAGCCTAATTGGGCCAATAAGGCTAATAATAATTAGCTAAATTATAGCCAGCCTTCTTTTTTATACCATTCAATTGTCTCTTTCACGCCTCGTTTGAGGTCGTACTCAGGCTTATAGCCTAACTCTTCAATCGCAGGGCGGATGTTACAACGCCAGTTACGCTGCTTTAGAATCTGGTATTTGTCGTTGTTTAAAGCCGAAATCTTACCTGTCATTTGTCCGATAAGGTCGCCAAAGAAAGTAACAACGCGCAATACCCATATCGGAGCTGTGATGCGAATCCACCAAGGACGACCTAACTCCTCGTGGATGAGGTCGCTAAAGGTAGTACTCTGGTAGACCTTTCCATCACTTAGGAAGTAGGCACTGCCTATCTTTCCGTGGTCAAGTGCAAGGAAGGTAGCTTGTACCACGTCTTTAACATATACGAAGGTGATATCCTGCTGCTTATAGCCAACAGCGAAGTCACTATGCCCCTTGATGCTTTTTGCCATCAAGAAGTAATCCTTCTCACGTGGTCCATAAACGCCAGTTGGGCGCAAGATGATATAAGGGAAAGACGAAGGCAACAACTGTTCAGCCTCCAACTTACTCTTACCGTAGGCTGTGTTAGGCTGTGGAGTATCTGTTGGCTCTATCTCTTTATAAGGTTGTTGCTCTCTGATAGCACCAAAGATGCTAAGACTTGAGAGGAAAACGAAACGCTCCAAAGGCTGATTAAGCTCCTGCAGAGCTTGTACAAAGTTGCGCGTACCATCCCGATTGACGCGGAAGAAATCCTCCTTATTCAAGCATTTTGTCACACCAGCGGCATGAACAACATAGTCAAACTGATATTCAGAGAGCTGTTCTTTTAGTTTATCGACAGATGAGAAGTCTAATTCTATGAAATGAATCCGTTCATCTTGGAGGTATTCTCGTGAGGAAGTACGGCGTACTACCGCCCAAGTTTCCATACCCCTGCGCAGTGCTTCCTCCACAATAAAGGAGCCAATGAAGCCCGATGCGCCTGTTATAAGTATCTTTTTCATTAAAAATTTCGTTGCAAATCGTTTGCAAAGATACAAACTTTTTCGTTACTTTGTGGAAAATAACAAAACTCAAGTTTCGGTTTTTAGATGTTTTGTATGTAATGAACTGCATTGCAACTAAGTATCAAACCGTTTTGTCTCGGTCTACCGGACATATGCTACGGCTATTTCGGACAACTTGTCCGAAGCCTCTGGACAATGATGTCCGATGGCGTTTAGGACTGCTTAGGATAACCTTTACTTGAGCTTCAAACTACTAATTCCACTATGAGGAAAGAAAAGAAAAGCAGCAAGCGATTGACCAAGAAGCAGCTTGCAGAGAAACTCATAAGTTTCTTTCAGACACAACCCGACGAGACATTTAGCTTTAAACAGATATTTCATGCACTCAAGTTGACCACCCATCCAGCCAAAATGTTGGCAATAGACGTGATGGAGGAATTGGCGTGGGACGACTTCCTGTCAAAGGTTGGAGAGAGTGCTTATACATTGAATACCAAGGGACAGGTGCAAGAGGGTATCTTTATCCGCAAGGCGAATGGTAAGAATACATTCCTGCCAGAGGATGGTGGTACACCAGTCTTTGTTTCTGAACGTAATTCTATGGCGGCTTTGAATGGCGACCAAGTGAGAGTTCAGTTTATGGCACGCCGTCAGAACCATATTAAAGAGGCAATGGTCATCGCGATACTGCAACGGAAGAAAGACACCTTCGTAGGAAGGTTGCGTGTCGAGAAGGACATTGCCTTCCTTGTAACACAGGAGAATCTCTATATTCACGATATCCTTATCCCTAAGAAGAAACTCAAGGGAGGAAAGACAGACGACCGTGCTTTGGTGAAGATAACTAAGTGGCCTGATGCCGACCATAAGAATCTTGTGGGCGAAGTGGTGGACGTCTTGGGTGAAGCTGGCGACAATGATGTAGAGATGAATACCATTCTTGCACAGTATGGCTTGCCTTATAAGTATCCAAAACGTGTCGAGGACGCTGCCGAGAAGATTAGTGCTGAGATCACAGCGCAGGACTATGCGGAACGTGAAGACTTCCGTGACGTATGGACTTGTACGATTGATCCACGTGATGCGAAGGACTTTGACGATGCACTTTCTATCCGAAAGCTGAAAAACGGACAGTGGGAAGTGGGCGTACATATTGCTGACGTGTCGCATTATGTCAAGGAAGGAGATATTATCGACCGTGAAGCCCAACAGCGTGCGACGTCGGTTTACCTCGTAGACCGTACTATCCCGATGCTTCCCGAGCGTCTTTGTAACTTTATCTGTTCGCTCCGTCCAGACGAAGAGAAGCTTGCTTTCAGTTGTATCTTCAATCTTGACGATGAAGCAAACGTAAAGGCTTACCGCATTGTGCATACCGTTATCAAGTCGAATCGTCGTTATGCCTACGAAGAGGCACAGCAAATATTAGAAGACAATGGTGTTGTTGATGGTACAGGTGAGCCTGCTCCAGACCCAGGAAAGGCTGGATATAAAGGCGAGAATGCCGAACAAATCATTACACTCGACCGTCTTGCAAAGTTGATTCGTGCTCGTCGTATGAAAGCAGGAAGCGTTAAGTTCGATTCAGAAGAACTCCACTTTGACATTGATGAGAAGGGTAAGCCAATCCGTTGTTACTTTAAGCGTTCAAAGGATGCCAACAAGTTGATTGAAGAATTTATGCTATTGGCTAATAAGACAGTAGCTGAAAGCGTCGGCATAGCAAAGAAGGGCAAGAAAGCAAAGACTCTTCCTTATCGTGTTCATGACAATCCTGACCCACAGAAGTTCGAGAACTTGCGTGAGTTCTCTGCCAAGTTCGGTTATAAACTCAAGTCTGCAAGCACGAAGGGAGCTACTGCTCGGGCATTGAACAAGCTGATGGACGAGGTACAGGGTCAGCGTGAAGAGAAGGTGATACAGACAATTGCACTCCGTTCGATGATGAAGGCGAAATATACTACGCATAACATCGGTCACTTCGGACTTGCTTTTGATTATTACACCCACTTCACTTCGCCTATTCGTCGATATCCCGACACGATGGTTCATCGCTTGATAACACGCTATCAGAACGGTGGTCGCTCGGCTAATAAGGATCATTATGAGGAGCTTTGTGAGCATTGTTCAGACATGGAACTCGTTGCACAGAATGCAGAACGCGACTCTATCAAGTATAAGATGGTTGAGTTTATGAGCGAGCATATCGGTGAATGCTATGATGCACACATCTCTGGTATTCAGAGTTTCGGTATTTATGCGGAGATAGATGAGAACCATTGCGAGGGTATGATACCAATGCGCGACCTCGATGATGACTATTACGATTTCGATGAGAAGAACTATTGTCTTGTTGGTCGTCGTCGTCATCATGTCTACCAGCTTGGTGATCCTATCCGCATTCAGGTGGCTAAGGCCGATTTAGAGCGTAGACAACTCGACTTCGCACTTGATGATGGTCGCCCATTAAAGGCTAAGCAGACCGCTGCAGAGTATGCTGTAAATAGGAAGAACGACCGAAAGAGCAGCAAGCGTGGTAGTAAGAGCCGCAGAAGAAAGTAGTGCTAAGGTGCGACGAAAGATATTCTATTCACACAAAGAAGAGCTATGGAACTCATGGAGTCATAGTGGAGGAATCGTACTGGGCGTAGTGTTCGGTACGATTTTCCTTGTTTGGTGCTCCCGTGAGAAGGCTGGTTGGGCAACAGCAGGTGTGATATTATATCTTATTGGGATGCTTTTTAGCTATATAACCTCTACAGCTTATCATGCCCTCTCTGCCCATTCTGTATGGAAAGAACGGTTGCGGAAGTGGGATCATGCCGCTATCTATTGGCATATAGCAGGTTCTTATTCGCCCATAACACTGATAGCCTTGCGCAATCATGGTGCTTGGGGCTGGGGCTTGTTTGCCTTTGTATGGCTCTGTGCAATACTTGGCACCATCTCATCCTTCCGAAAGTTGCGTGACCATAGTAACTTAGAAACGTTGACATTCATTGGTATGGGGCTATCAGTATTGGTCGCTTTCAAGCCATTAGTCGATGCTTTGGAAACGCAATCGCTCGTCTGGATCTTTGCAGAAGGAGTCATGTATATTACTGGTGCACTGTTTTATTCGCTCAACAAGCGTAAGTATATGCACACAGTATTCCACTTCTTTGTCCTTGCAGGTAGTATTTGTCATATCATAGCTGTGTGGGGAATCCTAATGGAATACCTATGATTTGTACTCATACAAACACTAAAAGAAATGTTCAAACGTAGTTTTTGCTCTCTATAATACTCATTCTTGCGGTCGTGAATACGCAGGCGCAGGAACGACAATACACTCGTCTGAAAGGTTATTATCGTGTCTATCAGACCACAAACTCCATGCTTAGCTATTTTATTGACGGTATGATGGAGTTTTATATACCGCTTTCTGACACTGCTACTGAGGCTTCAGAAGGGAAGAAAGGATCGCCTTTTGTTGAACGAAAGTTTCTTGGTGAACGTCGTCGTAAGGCTCCGAAAGCCAATGGCGACGATACCTTTGTGCAGATGTCACTCCCCAATCTGGAACGGCAGACCCTCCTTAAGAGTATTGACAGCGAAGAGTATTCCACTCGCAACAATGGAGATGTGTACCGATGGGCTGATAAATGTGGCAAGATAAGCAAGGAAAAGCGGAAGATTAATGGGAAGACAGAGGGCGTGACAACCCTTGAGATGGACGAACTTATAGGACAACCAAAGCACGAAATAGATATGAGTCAGCTGCGTATGTATGGTATTGTAGCTCGTATGACACAGTATGATGAGAGCGAGAGTTACCTCTCTAACAATCTTCTCCTTGCCTCACAGAAGCATCAAACCTTCTTTGCTCACTACCGTGGAGAGGATGATGACGAACGGATTGACGTCTGGAGTGAGTTCTATGTGTCAGACCGTATGACCATTACAGAGGCCGAACTCAAACGTATTAAGAAGGAGAAGAACAACGTTTGGACCTTCTCTATCCCTGCTGTTGTCCCACCATTAGACAAGGAAGTGGCTGAGGCTTGGACCAAGATGGTGGAGTATTGAGGGAGAGCAGAGACGAAGGAGTTAAGGAGTGAAAGGGAGTGAAAGGAGTTAAGACAAAGGTTCTATAGTTAACTTAGCGATTGTTTTTAGTGCTGGTTATGGGATAATGCACAATTATCTACAACCAAGTATAAAGCAGAAATGGTAATATTGAATTGAAGAATGAAGAAAAGTATCTTTATATTCTTGACATGTTTAGTGTTAGTAAGCTGTGGGCAGCAACGGAGTAACATCTCTTTCCCAGAGGAGAAGTTCACAGTCGACTTGCGTCTTCCTACTACCCCAGTGAAGGATCAAGGGTCAAGTTCGCTCTGCTGGGTCTATGCCATGCTTGCAACCCTTGAGACAGAGCATATCATGCGAGGCGATTCTGTAAATCTAAGTCCTGACTATGTGGCACGTATGTACCTTAGTGAGCAGGCAAATCGTCGTCGTTTACTTCCTAATAAGATTGTTCAGAGGGAGGCTGGTATCACAACGCGTGGAATGTGTACTATGGCACTCGACCTTATACAAACCTACGGTTTGCAGCATTATGATGCCTATCGTCATAAGCCAGATATGGACTATAACGTTCTTTGTCGTAAGTTGGATAAGGGCAATGATGCGGAGAAACTATTGGATAAGTATATCGGTCCGCTACCTAAACAGGTCTTTATGTTAGGCGCATTATACACTCCATTAGAGTTTGCACATAGCGTATGCACTGATGATGAGTATGTAGCACTAACCAGTTTCACACATCATCCTTACGGACAACGCTTCCCTTTGGAAGTACCTGATAATTACTTTCATAACACTTTCCTCAATGTTCCACTCGACACGATGATGAACCGCATTGTTCAGAGTCTACGAGCAGGGCACCCTGTGTGCTGGGAAGGCGACACCTCAGAGCCCGGCTTCTTATTTGGAGAAGGTTATGCCGTATTGAAAAACGAAAAGAAAAAGGTGACAGCCGAGCGTCGACAGGCTTCTTTTGAGGCACATCGTACGACGGATGATCACGTTATGGAAATCGTTGGATTGGCCCACGACCAGCACGGCCGTCGCTTCTTCCTCTGCAAAAATAGCTGGGGAACAGCCAATCGCTACGGTGGCTTTATGTTCTTAAGTGAGAACTATGTGCGCATGAAGACCATTGCCGTGGTGCTACGCAATATTTAATCTTCGCCTAAAAGCTTGTTTCTGCGTTGATATACAGTTGTATATCGTTTTGGATAAGTACTCTTTTAAGTTCCTAATGATAAAGAATTGAAGTGTGAAAGAGTGGTCTTTTCATTGCAAATTGACTACTCTTTCCGAATTATTTTCATGAAGAAAAAGAATTATTTTCATGAAAGAAAATATTTATTTACGTGAAGAAAAATATTTATTTTCATGAAAATAATTCGCAGAAGGTGAACTCTACTACTGCTTTATTCCCACTTAAGCAGGCTATTTTCATGTGATTTAAAATTAAAAAGGGAGCATATTTGCCCCCAAAATCTTCTGGCGTCAGTTGTTTGAAACCTACTTTATAAGTAGCTGACGAGCAAACTCCCAAATGACAATACCAGTTGTTACACTTACATTCAGTGAGTGTTTGGTGCCGAACTGTGGAATTTCAAGACAGCCGTCACTCATATCCACGACACTTTGCTTTACACCTTTCACCTCGTTGCCCAGCACGATAGCGTAGCGGGGGGATGGGTGTTGGGTGTTGGGTGTTGGGTGTTGATGGGGTGTTGGGTATTGAGGTCTTGTAGCTTTGTTGAGCCTTCCACTTGTTCTACGCTATACACGAATACGCCTTGACGATGGAGTTCTTCGATGGCATCCTCTGTACGTTCAAAGTAACGCCAGTCAACTGAGTCCTCACCACCGAGTGCGGTCTTATGAATCTCTGCGTTAGGAGGTGTGGCGGTGATACCGCATAGATAGACAGCTTCCACACGGAAAGCATCAGCCGAACGGAAGACACTTCCCACATTATGTAATGACCGCACATCGTCTAATACAACGATGAGTGGCAGTTTATCAGCCTCCTTGAACTCCTCAAGGGAAAGCCTATTCATTTCTATTGTGCGTAGTTTTCTCATAAGGAAAAGCCCCACCCGACCTCCCCGAAAGGGGAGGAGTCTTAGCTTGTGAAGTTCCACCTAACCTGTCCGAAGGGAGGAATATTAGCTTGTAGAACCCCACTTAACTTCCCGAAGGGGAGGAGTCTTAGCTTGTGTGTGGGTTATAGTTGTAGAATATTATTATAGAATAGGGATATATGCTAAATATTATAGATATCTCAACAAAGCATCCCAGTATTATTATCCTTTATTATCTGCACTCCCCTCCCTTCGGAGGGGTTGGGGGAGGCTTTTTGGGGAGGCTTTCTTACTGCAAACTAAACCCTACCTGCGTACGCCTTAATCTTTGTCACCATAGATAGCAAGCCGTTGCTACGTGTAGGTGAGAGATGCTGGCGGAGACCTATCTTGTCAATAAAATACAGGTCAGCATCGATAATCTCTTGTGGAGTATGATTACTTAACACACGTATCAGAAGGGCAATGATTCCCTTTGTGATGAGTGCATCAGAGTCAGCAGTGAAGATAAGTTTACCATCTACGTTGTCACACTGCAGCCATACACGGCTCTGACAACCATCAATGAGGTTCTGCTCGTTCTTATACTGCTCCTCTAATGGCTCCAACTCGTTACCCAAGTCAATGAGCATTTGGTATTTATCCATCCAATCAGTGAAGTCCTCAAACTCACCAATTACTGCATCTTGTGCTTCGTTTATTGTCATAATTGCCTTATTTTAATTCAGAATTCATAATTCAAAATTCATAATTATGATTACCTTTGTTGGTAGAGTTTATTGCTACAAGCAACTTACTATATTGTTATTTACCATATAATATTAACCAATAGAAGTAATCATCGTTGTGAATTTGGATTGTGAATTATGAATGTTGAATTCAGAATTACCATAGTAATCATAATTATGATTGTGATTAT